>DJVN01000286.1 GCA_002441205.1 Syntrophaceae bacterium UBA6255
CCAAATTCTTTTTTCCAACGCATCGGATGAACTTCTTGGAAAGGAATCTGATTTACTTCAAGTGCCGCTAAAATTTTACCATACCCGACACCATAATTAAACCCGCCTACACTTCCTTGTCCAGGCATTGCTTGTGCCTTTTCAAGAATACAGAACATGGATTTGTAATCTCTTTTGATGGATAAAAATAAATTGTGCAATTCTTTTCCATCAATCCCCTTTTGCGGCAACAAAGGCATATCATAAATAGTAATTTTGTCTTTTGATGTATCTTCCATCAATGTAACCGCACCTTGTTGTCCCGGATCAATTCCAACATATACCATAATCTCATTTCCTCCTAGCGTTGAAAATTCTTAACAATGCATTGAAAGCTATTTGTGCCCCATGATAACATCCCGTTTCTTCATCAATCGCTAAAGGATCAATTTGACAAGCCTCGGCATGTCTCATCATAGCATCCCAAAATCTTCTGTCACTATCTTCAAATGGTTTAAGACAATTAAAAGTTTCATATTTTTTTTCTCCCGCCAAGAAAACATCTGCAAGAGGCTTTAAGATAACAAGAGGCATGGGATACCAACCTTGTTTATCCTTATCATATTTTATTCCTTCGTTCATTTTCTTCCCCTGTTCAGTTGAAATACTTTCCTCCATTTATCAAATTTCTCGTCAATGAGAAATGAATTAAACCCATACTCTTTAAATACATCCATGAAATCTAATGAATAAAATTCATCATTGACAGGATCTTTGATATTGATTTGTTCATCTCCAGCATAAGGCAACGCAACAAGATTAAATGTTTCTTTCATTATCCTTTTGCCTTCTTCGCTTTCAATTTTCTGCTTTGCTTTCCCGTCTTTCAATACATTGTTTAGATATTTTACAGCGGTTTCTGTTCCAATTCCGGGAATGCCTTGAACCGTATCAGATGTACAACCCGCAAGACTCTTTACTGTAGCCCACTGATAAGGTTCTAAACCATATTTCTTTGTAAAATCGTTTGCGGTAATAATATGTGAAAAGTTATAAATAGAGACTGGAGCATACTTATGTCCTGATAACAGTTGCAATAAATCATTGTCTTTTGAAATGATTATATATTCGTCTGGGAAACGAGCAACACACCATGCGATAAGATCATCTGCTTCATACCCTGGCTGGTGGTAGACATTTCTAAACCCCATTTGCGGTAATACATTCTTTCTCATTTCAAGAAACTGCTCATGGGCTTTTTTGATAATGTCTGCCTTGTCTTCATCTATGGGTTTGTTTTTGTATGATTTGCAGTCAAGCTTCCGATATGATCTTCTTGAATCCCAACAAAAGACAAATTGATTGGTCTTGAACTTTTCTGCCAAAAGGTATATTTGTTCAAGAAATCCATAAATGACGCCCGTTGGATTTTTCTTGAACGAAAGTTCGGACATGGAATAAACATTTTTATAGGCAATACCATGACAATCAATTACCAATCTCATTAAAATTTCCTCTTGCGTTCCGGAACCATTGCTTCTTCAATTTCAGCCCATTGGTCTTCGCACATTTTTGACAGCTCATCTTCAAGATCGTTTTCTTCGATGTAATTGATAAATTCCTCACGATTCTTAAAAGAATACCCATCAAACTCCACCTTGCTTGCTTTTGGCCCCCAAAGATAATTGATCATACTACTAATGTTGTCTATCCCGTAGTCGAATAAGATAATAGATTCAGCTTGACGGAATGGTTTTGCAACTTTATTTCGTTTGATCTTTGCAAGCATCCTCACGCCGTAAACTCTTGTTTCTCCTTTAAAAGTCTTTTTAAGTTTTTCAATTTCTGCAAGCCAGGGTACCTGATGGGTGTAGAAATTTAAAGCGTCGCCACCAGAACGGTAGTGCTTTTCTCCAAATGTAATGCCTATTTTTGTCCTTGTTTGTGAGATAATGAAAAGGGTGATGTCTTTTCCAGTCATTAAATCACAAGCATTGTTAAAAAACTCTTTACTGGCGTAAGAAGCTTTTTCTGTCTTGTAGCTACCGTCTGGGCTTTCATCTTTTAAAGCAGCTTGTTTAAATCGCTCTTGACCCGCTTCCGAATTTAAAGAATCCCACGAATCAAGAATAATAATCAAACATTCATTCTCTTTATGTTCAATGGCGAGCCGGCCAAAATATCTTCCAAATTCTTCAACGGTTGCAATATCATACCGCCACTCAACTGCATTGACAAAATCTTGTCCATACATTTTTTCAATGGGAAAATCCATAACCCGTTCACGATTGATGTATGCAATCTTGACTTCTTTTACCGATGGGAAAAGTTTTGATTTAACCTTTTTGATATTTCTGAATGCCCAATGTGCTGTTTCAAGCGCGAGCAATGTTTTACCAGAACTACCATCACCAACGATATTGATGATCCTATTACGTGCAAACCCACCATGAATACCTTTTTGTGATAACGCAAGGTTCAAAAGGGTAGAACCAGAACTAATAAATTCCGTTCTTTCTTTTGATGCCGGCGTAAAGTTTTTGATGTCATTTTTAATCTGTTCGATTTCTTTTTTCATTTTTGTCTCCATGAAAGACCTTCTTGGTGGTAGGCTATTTTGGAAACTAATTACATTTGCCTAGCCACCAAGAAGGAAGAAAGGGCTATCTGCGCGCACGCCGTCTTGAAGGCTTTTCATCTTCGTCTTCTTCATGTTCCCGCTTTGAGGGTTTTTCATCCTCATCTTCTATTGCACGGCGTCTTGAAGGGCGTTCATCCTCATCCTCATCTTCTCTGGAGCGTCGTGAACGAGTAGGCTTTTCATCATCTTCTTCATCTTTTTCACGACGAGATGATCTGGAAGATTTTTCCTCATCTTCATCTCTCTGTCTTCGAGCCGGTTTTTCGTCCGATTCTTCTTTTTCTTTCAACTTTGCTTCACGCGTTTTCTTTACGCAATCACGCCACTGATCACACTGCTCACAATCATCTGGATATTTGTTAGCATCTTTTCCGAATTTGTGACCAAATTCACACTGATCTGCCTGAACATCATCATCTTGTTTTGATTTTCTGGCGGGTCTTTCATCAACATCATCATCTCTTCTGGAACGAGAAGGTCTTTCATCGACGTCATCGTCGGTAGATTTTGCTCTGCGTGAAGGACGGTCATCGTCATCGTCGCCCGATTTTCCAGACTTGTAAATATCAAGTACTTCGTCGTAGGTGGGGATTTTGATTATTTCGTCAAGACAAAAACAGTCATCAAGAACATTTTTACTGATCTTGAATCCCTTCGGGCGGTCAAGCAACTGGTGTCCAAAATATTTGGTATCATTTGCTCCAGTTCCTTCACGGCGGAAATAAACCGATTTGCCTTCATCGGGATCCATGAAAGGAATAATAGGATCAATCTTTTCATCCATACCTTCACGAATGGGAACTGTTGCAAGTTCAAGAAGATGTTTCCCAATAAACCAATGAGAAACGACGAAAAGCTGAACGCCTTTCTTTTCTTCGCCTTTATCATAACAAACGATGTTGTAAACAGATTTCGGATTCCGCTTGGGCATCAATGCTTTGATGACATCTTCATCTTCGCCATTCTTTTTCAGCCTTGCAATGTCTTCACAGATCGGACACGGTTTGCCATAGGTTTTGCTCAAACACATGACTTGGCTTTTGCCTTCAATTCCAAGACCAGCATGGAAATAATATTCATAAACATACTGAACCTCTCCCTTTGAAGCTGAAGGATCAAACCTGCCCGCCTCGTACGGCAAAATGTCAATGATATGTTTTCCTTCTCCACATTTCCAAATTCTCTTTTTCGCCTCTTCATCTTTAAAGAGAAGCCCGCCGCCAAATGATTCGTTTCGTTCCTGATTCTCTTTGAGGCGCTTCGCCAACTGCTCCCTCATGCTTTTGCTACTCATTCTTAAAATCCTCCTTCTTTTTTTTCAACATGGTTAAAAACTCGCTCTTTGCTTGGAAATAACTTTTAAACAGACTAAATGCAAAAAGCCTCAATACGAGATACAATATAACCAACGCAATACATCCAATGATTAGGTATATAATCAACAGAAAAATATCCATTTTATCTTCTCTTCTTATTCATTTTTTCTGAGAGTGCCTTTTTTGTATTGACAGTGGGGTCAGCATAAATACCATTGATGATCCCTTCCTGTAATAATTCAAGAGAAGTTTTGCGTTGCTGGAAAGCCCACTTAACATCGACCATGATTGCCTCTTCTTCCATTGCTTCGAGAAGCTTTTCATTGACCGCCTTATATTCTTCATCCATACGAATATAGGCATCGAGTCTATTTTCTGTGACTTTCTCTCCTGCCTGTTCAATTTTTAATCTGTACTTTCGATCAAGCTCGGCACGAACCAGTTTCTTTTTCTTATCGAGCTCGATACGATTTACCATTGCTCTTGCTGACTTTTCTGCCCACTTAATGTAAAGTCCCGGTTGATTGATGATTTCTTCTTCAAGACGATGTTTGTTGATCTTAATTTCTTCCATATAGTCTGACATGATTTATCCCTCCTTTTTCTTTTATTATATCATATTTTTTAAATAACTGACTGATAACAAGCTAAAACCAATCCTGCCTTTTTTGAGTAAATAAATGATTCTGAAAAAGAACTAATTACAAAAGGTGCTTGTTTGTTGTCCCCATTAAGCAATACCGATGACATATAGCCCAAGACCGCATATCGGATTGATTCAGGATCTTCATTAAGCTCTTTCAATATGTCGGCAATGATTTTCCATTTTTCTTTCTTGAGTAATGCCCTGCAAAGATCAATTACTTTTGGATTGGTTTTATTGGTTATCAATGCCTCTGCTTCTG
>DJVN01000295.1:0-3576 GCA_002441205.1 Syntrophaceae bacterium UBA6255
GAAAAGAGGGTAACATCCGCACCCGCTTCGGCGACGTGATCAAAAAGCGGAGAGGTACCGAAGTGGTCGTAACGGGATCGACTCGAAATCGATTTGGGGGCCACAAGCTCCCACGGGGGTTCGAATCCCCCTCTCTCCGCCAGAAGATAATCCAGTAAAATCGAAGGAAGCACAAAAACCCGTTCGAAACAGCGGGTTTTTGTTTTTTAATTTACTGCTTTTCATCCGGAAAAAGATGGTTGTCATTATTGAGTATTATTAAGAACGTGACTATATAAAATCTACTTTACTTAAATATATTATTTGTTATAAAGAAAATACAAGTTTCACCAAGCACATTAATGACAACGTCACTTATCAGGACATTTTTTTGTACGCATAGAAAACTCAAACAAGTACACAAAAAATCTCTTTATTGATCCAAATTTATTTGGTTTGACTATCGGTAATAAAAGAAAGATTAAGTTTATGTCCATTCGTTACTATAGCACCAATCGCAATTTAAAGAATGTCCCGGGAATTATTTCCTTTACCGGCAAGGTGTCTTTTAAGGAAGCCCTCCTCAAGGGTCAGGCTTCTGATGAAGGCCTCTTTATGCCGGATACCATTCCTCAACTTGCTTTTAAAAATATTCAAAATTTGCAAGGGAAATCTTACAGCGAAACAGCGCTTCTTGTCGCCAAAGCCTTTCTGGCCGATGAATTTCCAACAGAGATTCTTAAAAAAATAGTCGAAGATTCTTATAATTATCCTGTCCTCCTGGAGAAAGTACGAGCAAAAACATATGTAATGCGACTGGATCAGGGACCGACTGCGTCATTCAAAGATTTTGCAGCGCGCATGATGGCTAGGCTGATGAGCAACTGCCGTCCGAAGGGTGAAAGATTGAATATCCTTGTTGCAACGTCCGGCGATACCGGCAGCGCCGTGGGTGAAGCTTTCAAAGGCGTAGAAAGCATTGACGTGACCATTTTGTATCCGGAAGCGGAAGTGAGCAGCATGCAGAAAAAACAGCTCGACACCATTGGTGGCAACGTGCAGGCCCTGAGCGTGGACGGCAAATTTGATGATTGTCAGAATCTGGTCAAACAGGCTTTTTCCG
This sequence comes from Syntrophaceae bacterium UBA6255, assembly GCA_002441205.1. GTDB lineage: Bacteria > Desulfobacterota > Syntrophia > Syntrophales > Smithellaceae > Smithella. Next base: position 1,103 of record DJVN01000295.1, read on the forward strand.
ATTCCGACCTTGCCGGGTTTAATCTGACGTCAGCCAATTCCATCAACTTCGGACGGATTCTTCCGCAGATCATTTATTATGTATACGCATATGCCCAACTCGCCGAAAATGAGGAGCAGGCTATTTTTTCCGTTCCTTCAGGAAATTTTGGTGATGCTCTGGGATGTGAATATGCAAGACGTATGGGATTGCCGGTGGCTAAACTGGTGATGCCGACCAATGAAAATGATGAGTTTCCCCTTTACCTTGCAACAGGAAATTACAAGAAAGTTTCGCCTTCACGGGCGTGTATCTCCAACGCGATGAATGTCGGACATCCCAGCAATCTGGCGCGTTTCTTTGATCTGTATGGCGGAACCGTCGACCGCACGGGTGAGGTTCATCAATATCCAGACCTGGAAGAAATGCGGCGGCATATTTTTTCAGTCAGCGTTACCGATGAACAGACCAGGGCAACCATCAAGAGCGTCTACGAACGTTACAAAGTAATTTTAGAACAGCACGGAGCTGTGGGTTGGACGGGTTTGGAGGCATACTTCAAAATCGCGCCCGAACAAAAACTGGCCATTTGTCTGGAAACCGCGCATCCGGCAAAATTTCCCGAAGAGATTGAAAAGCTCTTAGGATTGACCATACCGGTGCCGGAGAGCATGAAAAATATTGGCGCGCGAAAAGGCTCTGCCGTTGCCATGTCCAACGATTACAATAATTTCAAAAATTATTTGCTCAAGAATTTGAAGATTAAAGAATAGTTAATTTCTCTTGATTCCTTATTTCACCCTTGTTGCCATTTTATTCTATTTACGCTTCGCGGTTGCATTTTTTCATAAACATGATACGCATAAAGAAAAAGAAAAATAAAGCAATTGTTTTGTCTATTTGACACTGCGCCGAAACAAAAACTGGCCCTTTGTTTGGAATCGCCTATCCGGCCACATTTCCCGAGAAAATTTAGAATCCGCCCCGCATCATCCGCTCTTACCGAAAACCATGAAAAATCCTGATCAGCAAGAAGGCTCTGCATTTTCCTGTCATTTGCAAATTGACAAGCTTCTTAAGTATACAATCTTTCCCCTGAAAATTGTCAAAAAATCCCTCTTTCGGGGGATTGATTATATTTTGTGTATGCTGTATGAATTGCCGCTATTTTAGATGCGCACAAATATCGTTTCTACAAAAAACATTAAGTGCCGAAATAACCCGAATAGGCCAGTAAGCCAGCGGATACGACTGGGCAAGATCCGGGAAAAGTCAAAATCATGCGCTGAAGAGACTTTTTTGTTGATAGGGATACAAAAATGAAAGAGGGAGCGGAATACCAAATTTTAGTATCTGTAAATGACGGAATTCTGGAAATTATTCAGACGGGTGAAGTAATAGATAGAACTATCAGAGCCCTGGCGAATGAAATTATTGACATCATAAAAACAAATGGCTTCGAAAATGTTTTAATAGATATCCGTGCCATTAAGGGACGTTTCAGTAATTCTGAATTCGAGTATCGGGTAAGAAATTACACGCTCGATAAACCCCAAAGGCATATTGCCGTTGTAGACCTTCTGGCCAATACTGACTATCAACCGTTTCGCGAGACAACAACAATAAATACGAATCGGTCATTCAGATGGTTTACCGATATTGATGCTGCCAGAGCTTGGCTTAAAAGCAATGCAAACTCATAAAAAGACAATATGTGGATTTGCTTTTTTTCTATCCGCGCTCTTCATTTCCAGTGACAATCCCATGTTTTTTTGCCAATTTGTGCCACATGGCGACTGATCATAATGGCTAAATAATAATTGACATATAAACGGAAACACTATATTTGTCGTCCACGCCAAACAAATTAAGCCCGAAAAATATTTTTCATGCTTTAAGGTCAATGAACCCAAAAAAGAATGAGGTGACGGTATGTTCAAAAAATCTATTATTATCTTCTTGATCATTACAATTATTTTTGTTCAGGGTATCACTTTAAGCGTTGCCGGAGCTTCCCTAAAACGCACGATTGATCCTGTGATCGTCAAGGGTAAAAATTGCGAATTCATTCTCGGCAATCCCATCAATAATTATAACTTATATTCCTATCAAGATAACAAGCTCAATACGATTCCGTTTCAGATAGACAAGATCGTTAACGGGAATTATGTGCTGACAGCGGGAAAAGATAAAGCCAAAGTCTCTCGTAACAATTTTGATAAAGACGATGAGCTTGTTTTTATGGCAAAAGATACCGGCGATAAAATTAAAGATTATAAATTTAAAGATGCTGTATCGTGTGCGGAGATAGAAGTGACAGATCCTGAAACATCGGACAAGGCCTGGGTATATTTGGTTTTGCACAAAAAAGCTTCTCAAAAATCAACTGTCGATTATGTGGATTATGATGCCGGCAAGCTTAAAATAACCGCGGCAAATTACACTGCGGCATTCAGTAAGGATCATCCGGCAGGAGCTTCTCATTATGCCTTTGG
>DJVN01000295.1:3623-9688 GCA_002441205.1 Syntrophaceae bacterium UBA6255
GGCTACATTGACGGACCGGTGCGCGTCATTGTTCATACCAAAAACATAACGCCATTGGTATTTGGTATCCCCGCCAGCTCAACGGAACAGGATATTCTTTATTATCATACATACGCAGAATTTCCTTTCGCAGTTAAATTTCCGATTAAGCCATCCAGGTTTCATGCGATTATTGTCGATGATTTTAGAAACAGCATCGGATGGAAATTTTATTCTTCTACCAATTTGGCGGGACATGTTATTGACGGCAAGATGGATGAATCAGATAAATTGCTGAATCTATCGCCGTGGAAATGGAGTGTTCTTACCAATGATAAATTCGCGTTCTGGTCGCGATGCATACCGCCGCCGGCGTCTCCTATAAAACCTTATCTGTATTTTAATGATGATGCGAATGCTGTCGATGATGGCGAAGATATTAAGGGAGAACTTCCAGGTATCGGCTATGATTTTAAAGAAGGTTGGCTGAATTTAAAAACCGATTTCATAAAGTTTAATCTTTTACATTTTTACACAAAAGCTTACAGCCGTGGCATGGAAAAAGAAATCCTGAATGTGCATGATCACCCATTGAAAACGTCGGTAAAACCATTTAATGTAGATGAATAATCAGCTGTTTCTGCCCTCATTCGCTTTTGTGTGCGTTTGAGGGCAGAATTCTTTTTCCGATACCCACGCGAAGATGTAAAAAATTATCCGTTGAAGAATTTAAAGATTAGAGACTATCGGTGTCCCAATAATCTTTCGCTTTATTTTGACCATGACGGTCACGGTAATCAATCACTGCCTGTAATAAATAATTTGTCAGTCGTGATGAAAATGAAATCTTTCCATCCATTGCAACTCAATTCCCGCAACGCATCTTGCGGTTAATATTTACTTGACACATAATATAGTGTCTCTTATTCTTTATGGCATAAGAAGTTTGTATTAATTCAAGCCATTTATTTTACCGTACGGACGCAGCGTTATATTGGAAAGAGAGATAAATATTCAGATATGAAAATGATATCATATATATTGTTGATAAACTGCTCATTATTGTTGTACGCATGCGCGATTAATACGGATATTATCATTGATCAGGATTCAGAAAATATTGTTAGCGCAGATATTATAAATGATGAGGATATGAAACGCGTTGAAGCAATCAAAATGAATTCGACCGGTGTTTTAAAAAGAGCATTTGATCTTGAAGATGAACATAGGAAGCTTACGCTGAATGAAACCAAAAAATTACTTGGCATTTTACATGATAGATTTAAGCAAAGCGGTTTGTCCGTCAGCGCCTTTGAAGATCGGGTACTGAAACGAATGCGTCGTGATCTTGAAATTATCAATGCGTTTAACAAAAAACTGGAAGAAGCGAAGGACCGCGAAAAAGATGACGGATATAAATTATGCAAACATAACAGGCTCATGGAAATTATTAGCGGTTCTGAAACTATAGTGAAAGAATATACAGAAGATATGGTCAACGGGATTTTACCTGAAGAATTTGAAAAATCTCTTGCCAAGATGACGACACTGGAACGCAATAAAGAGGACAAAATTGTTAGCGGGTCATTCATGGCTACTCGTTTTAAAGGGGCTATAATAACCATGTTGGTCGCTCTTAAAGGTGACAACGCAAATGCGTCAAAGCTGGATTTGCCAAAAGAACGTAATAGGACGTGGAGGGATTACAGTGTCGTGTTTCATACAATTCCTTTGCCTAAGAAAATTGATCAATTGTCGATTCATCCGAATTTTGAGTCCTTCACCTATTATTACAAGAATGCGGCCGGCCCGCCGCAAGGAGAGATGGGTTTCCCCCACAGTGGATACTTTCCAGACGGTCATCATGCCAGAAATCCACATAAGGGCATATCTAACCCTGAAGATTGTTCCTCCTGGGTGCTCCACCGGATATTAAATGCCAAATATTCGGTTACTTCTTATAATATCACGCAGTTTTTTAGAATTAAAACCGGAATCAGAATAAGCAATAAAAATTACGACAAGACTCGTGAATATGGTTGGCTTAATTCTGTATTAACTCCTGTGCGGGCACCTAAGGTGCAGACGGTCATAAAGCCCGGCTACGTGTTATGCATACGACGGCCAGAAGCAGAGGGCGTAGTGATTCCAGGTAAAAATTATGGTGTCTCTGGTCACGTAGCTATCGCATTATTTGCTACAGATACGCATATTATTGCCTTAGCTTGCACGCGCGATGTTCCGATTATGGAAGGAATTGGCGTTCAAAAGATAAGCTTGGAAACAGAAAAAAACAGCGATATTATGATTTTAGGTCATAAATGAGTAAAATCCATTTAATGAAGAGTCAAGAAGACTTAATTGGATCCATGCTGTGTTTAGAAATAAAAGGACTAGGCAAGTTTTGGCTTTAGAAATTTGTTTTCAATTAAGTCAGTGATACTTCTTATATCATTGATATCAAAACAGAGAACGTCAGTATCCAGATGTGCATCAGCGGCAATAGCTAAAAGATTATCTTCTTTCCCGCACAGCAACTCTCGTTTAAGCTCGGAGCGAAAAACTTCAATTTTTGGAAAAGGGTTTCCCTTGAAACCTTCGGCCAGGATGACATCCGCGTTTTTAATATAGTTATTCCTGATCTCATCAAGAGAATAGTCATGTTTAATATCTTCAATCAAAGCCACCCGAGAGGGACAGGCAATGACTGTCGCGCAAGCGCCAGCTTTTTTATGTCGCCAGCTGTCCTTGCCTTCGTGGTCGATATCAAAGCCATGCTTATTGTGCTTGATAGTCGCGACCCGGTATCCCCTTTTAATCAGTTCGGGAATGAGTTTCTCCACCAGCGTTGTTTTACCGGAATTGGATTTGCCGACGATGGAAATAATGGGGATGGACATTTTAATATTATCCTTTAACGCATTGCCTTGTTAACAATGTCCTGGTCAAAATAATTGCAGGACATTCCGGCATCCACCACAATGCCGGTGGCGTTAACCCCACTGGAAACGGGCGAAAGCAGGAACAAAACGGTATTGGCAACTTCTTCTGTTTTGAGTGCGGCCTTTCTCAGGGTCAATTGTTCAGCGAATAAATAATTGTTAACATATCCCGGAATTCCCGCGGAAGCCGATGTTTTTAAAGGTCCGGCACAAACAGCATTGACACGGACTTTAGATATTTCCGATAAAGATTTTGCAAGAAATGACACCGTTGCGTCAAGAGCGGCCTTGATTGGTCCCATGTACCCGTAGGCGGTCGCGCGGGTGTTGCTGATGGAAATGGTGACAATGGAAGCGTTTTCTTCAAGAGAATTTTTCAAGGCATTAGCGATGGCCACCAGCGAAAAACAGGAAATATTGGTTGCTTGCAGGTAATCCTGTGCTTTGGTTTCGTGAAACGGTTTGAGCCCTTCGCTGTAATTGGCAAAAGCGATGGAATGAACAAAACCGGAAAGCTTGATGTTATTTTTTTGAAAATATTCACCAAGTTGATTGTTGCTTTGCGTGTTTTCTACATCACAAATTAAAATAGTGCTGTCGGGAAAAAGCTTTTGCGCTCTATCTTTATTTTCTTCGCTTTGCACGGAAAAAATCACCTTTGCGCCATTTTCGATCAGGCCTTTGGCCACAAAAAAAGCAACGCTCTTTTTATTGGCCACCCCAGTCACCAGAAATGTTTTTCCTGACACTTGCAGAAAGTCCATATCAACCTCTTATTGCTCCGGCGGAAGAAGTGCCGCCTGAAAAATGATTCTTAAAATGAGTTGATCCCCGATATGAATCGTCCCGCTCATATAATAAGCGTTATCCACCTGATCATCAAGGGTAACCTTCATGGTCAACGTATCGCCAGGCCGGGCGAAATTTTTAAATTTGGTATCTTTAATCCGGGTGACGACACCAAGGCCCGGCTGATGGCTTGCTCCCATCAAAATGGCTCCGGTCTGAAAACAGGCTTCGCACAACAATACTCCGGGCATGATGGGATTGCCGGGGAAATGGCCTTGGAAAAAATATTCGTCCTCCCTCAATGTCCTCTGTGTCGTGATGGAATTACCATCTCTCGTGATAATCTTATCGACAAAAAGAAACGGCGGACGCTGAGGGATGGCAGCCAGAACGTCTTCCATTACAGACCTCCGGCTACGGTGATGGTTGTTCCGGTAATATAAGAAGCTTCGCGGCTGGCTAAAAACAAAACCGCGTGTGCCACTTCCTGTCGCTTGCCGAAACGTTTGAGCGGAATCATTTTCAAGTATTCCTTGCGCTGTTCTTCGGGGAGATCCCCGATGAGTTCCGTATCGATAAATCCCGGAGAAACGCAGTTGACGGTGATACCTTTTTTGGCAACTTCTTTGGACAAGGATTTGGTCATGGCCAATTGGCCGGCTTTGGATGCCGCGTAGTTGGCCTGTCCCTGAAAGCCGATCTCTCCGCCCAGTGAACTGATATTGATGATTCGTCCGAAACGACCGGACATAAAGCGGGGAATAATTTCACGCGACATGTAAAAAGATCCGGTCAGATTGACCTCCAAAACCTTGTTCCATTGTTCGTCCGTCATGAGTGCCGCGACCGCATCCTGCCGGATGCCCGAATTGTTCACCAGCACTTCCAGCGACTGATATTTTTCGTCCAGATATTTAAAAAGCTCTTTCACCGCCCGGGAAGACGAGACATCATGTTTTTGAATATCCACCCTATCCGCAAATTGTTCATTTTTATTTTTAAATTCGTTCGCAGCAGCATCGTGGGATGAATAGACAGCAATAACTGTTGCGCCGGCATTGAGAAAAGCTTCCGCGATTCCCGCTCCGATTCCCCGTGTCCCTCCGGTGACAATAACTCTCTGATTGCTGAAATCAAACATAAGGCACCTCAACCTAATTTGTCTAAATAACTTTCCACTTCATAAGACTGAATGACACCGTAATTGGCGGCACCCAGCCAGCCGGACATGATAATACCGACCGAACCGGTATGAAACAAACCGCTGATTTCATGATGCAGTTTCATGGAAATATCCAAGCCTTCGTGTTTGGTTCCGAACGAAGAACCTCTTTCATGATGTGTATATCTCTTGATAGTCACTGGTGTTGCCGCCTCGACGTAATCAATCTTATTTCTGATTCCGGGAATAATTTTTTCGAGACTCCCCAGCGTTGCCTCAATCAGCTCTTGTTTTTTGCATTTGTAATCTTCTCTGCTCAGGTTCACCCAGTCTTCGTAGCGCGCGTTGGTCGATGCAACGATGGTATATCCGGCCTTTTCCAACTGCGGTCTGAGTCTGGGATAGTAAAGTGAAAACGTCCGGCTTGTTGTCTTCATGGACAGCAGTTCATCGGTTTGAAATTCTTTGGCTTCCGAATAGAAAATCAGATCGCCGATATCTTCAATTGTTTCTCCCTGCCTGATTCCCATATACACCTGACAGGAACTGGTATTAAGTCTGACCTTCTTGACCTTTTCAATAAATTCCGGTTTAAACTTGTCCTCTCCCGCCAGATTGAAAATGGTGCCGATGAGATTACCGTTGGAAAGAACCGATTTAGAAGCAACCACCTCGCCGTCAACCATGACACCCTGACAGACATTATTTTCTATGACAATCTTGTTAACTTTTGATTTTAGACGGATATCAACATTATTTTTCAGAAGCTCTTCCTGCATCATCTGGATGACCAGGTCTGTCCCGCCCTGGAATGTATAAACGCCCTTGCTCATAAAATTGGAAAAGACGATTCCGTAGGTAATTGCGGGATCTTCCAGTGTCGACCCGTTCGCGTAAACAATTGGTTCAATCAGAAAACGATGAACGTCCTTTCTTCCCGGAAAAAAACTTTCCAGCAGGTCGCCGTTGGTCATTGCCTTGTTGTCGTAGTAATTCATATTCATGACCAGTTTGAAAAAATTATCCACCTGCTCTTTGGTAACATTGAAATAATTAATGAGCTTGCTGCTGAAATCTTCCACCGTATAATCCGTCTCCATCTGGTACATGGGATTTATAAAACGCATTCTTTTAAGTTGAACGATTTTCTCCGCTATCGCTTTGCTCCAGTACTTGCGGCAGGTTTTGACCAT
>DJVN01000253.1:0-643 GCA_002441205.1 Syntrophaceae bacterium UBA6255
GCTATCCGCGGGGCAGGGGATTTGGTGTGAAATTCGATGATGCATTGAAAATCATGGAAATCGGGAAAGGCGAAATAGTGCGAGATGGATCCGATTTGGCCATTATTGCCATTGGCTCAACGGTTAATCATGCTCTTGCCGCGGCACAGCGACTTTCTGCGGAAGGATATAATGTAAAAGTCATCAACGCCCGTTTTGTGAAGCCCCTTGATGAAGAACTTATTCTAAAAACCGCATCTGAAATGAATAAGATCATTACCGTTGAAGAAAATATTCTGCGGGGTGGCTTCGGAAGTGCTGTTCTGGAATTACTGGCGGAAAAAGGTGTTACCGGTGTCCGGGTAAAACGTTTAGGTATTCCGGATGAATTTGTTAAGCATGCCACACAGGCCGAACAGCGCCGCAAATACGGGATTGATGAAGAAGGCATTTCCCAGGCGGCGAAAGAAATGCTGACAAGATAATCAGACATTTATTCTTAGATTATACTTTTTAGTTTCCTTGAAGTGCTGAAAACGAAAAGGCATAAATGAACATGGCTGTTCAGAAAGATCGTTTGGACAAATTACTGGTTGATCGCGAATTTGCATCCTCGCTGGAAAAAGCGCGCGCCCTGATTTTGGCACGTGCAGTGAAAGTCAAT
>DJVN01000253.1:703-2788 GCA_002441205.1 Syntrophaceae bacterium UBA6255
CTTGATGTCGGGGCTTCAACGGGAGGCTTTACGGACTGCCTTTTGCAGGCCGGTGCCCGAAAAATATACGCGCTTGATGTCGCTTACGGTCAATTGGCGTGGAAACTACGTGAAGACAAGCGGGTTGTCGTTATTGAGCGCACCAATATTCGTCATTATGACGGTGCGGATCTGGACGAACAAATTGACTTGGCTGTGATCGATGCATCCTTCATATCCCTCAAAATTGTGATACCCGCGGTGCTGAAATTTCTGAAGGACGGAGCACGAATTCTGGCGTTAATTAAGCCACAGTTTGAAGCAAGGCGTGAAGAAGTTGCGCAGGGAGGAGTGGTTGAAGACGCGTCGGTTCACAAACGTGTAGTCGGAGAGATTAAAGAATTCTGCGAATCTCTGAATCTGGAAGTGGAAGAAACCTGTGCTTCGCCTGTCTTGGGTCCATCGGGCAACAAGGAATTTTTTATTTTAGGGAAAAGGGGACAGATTTAATTATGGTCATTTGAATCCGCATATGTTAATTGCATTCCATGCCAAGATCATCCCGTATAATTATTGCCGATTGCCCGCATCATATCATTCAGCGGGGCCACAACAAGCAAACCGTTTTTGCAGCAGATCAAGATTACCAATATTATCTTGAAAATTTGATGGAATGGAAAGGGATTTATGGATGCAAAGTATATGCTTATTGCCTGATGACAAATCATATTCATTTGGTAATTGATCCAGGCACCGAAGCAAGGAATATTGCCTTGCTGATGAAAAGAGTCGCCGGAAGGCAAACTCGTTACGTAAATGCTCTTGAAAAAAGGACTGGCAGCTTATGGGAAGGTCGCTACAAATCCAGCCCGATTAGCACAGATGAATATCTTTTAGCATGTTGCCGATATGTCGAGTTGAATCCGATCAGAGCAGGTATTGTATCAGATCCGTCAGAATATAAGTGGTCAAGTTATCGTGATCGTATTGGCCTTTGTAGGGAACATTGGCTGGATGAAGACCCTTGTTATGCAGCGTTGGCTAAAAGCAGAGAAGAAAGAGAGGAACGTTATAAGGTTTGGGTGAAAGATTCTATTCCCGAAGGCGAATGGGAATTGATACGCAAATCGCTGCAGCGCGGGCAATTAACCGGCAGCAATCGGTTCATTGAAGAAATTGAAACAAAAATCAACCATCGTATCGAATCTCGAGGGCAGGGGCGACCGAGGAAGAATATAAAATAAATCTGTCCCCTTTTCTTCCGACAAATCCCCCTATTTTACACAGGGTGTAACTATAATTTCCTTGCGTGGAATTTTTGGCAATTTGCCTCCTCGCAAAAGGCCAACAATTGGTAATGCGGCTGTATCATAGTATTGTTCAATAAGAAGATTATTTGTGACAATTTTCCAAAATCTATCATCGTTCGATGTAATATCTATCTCAATATTATAATCACTATTTTTTTTAGTCTTAAAAAATCCTACTATCTGCATATATCTTTTGTCATTTTTTTCGTGCTTAATATAAACAGGGCTAGATTCATTTATGCTTTCTTTGTAAATAATGTCTTTATATATAACGTCATTTCGTTTATCTAATATTCTTACATTCACTCTAAACCTATATCCATCGTCACTAAATCTGTTAAATGTTGAACTAATTACATCTCCTTTTTCATTATCTAGTTTTATAAACATATCTACTTTTTCGGAAACAAAACCAGTAAATTTACCACAATATTTTTCTGTACGATTATTTATATTTAATCCTGATGCATTTAAAGTTGTTATACCGCTACAAATAAAACAAATGATGATCATTATTTGGATTATTACTTTTTTCATTTTATACACCTTAAGTTAATTTTTTATTCACAATATTCATTTAATTTTTTCTTTGCCCATTCCTGACAATTAAAACCAGAAAAACAATATTTTTCTTTTGTTCCGCTTTTTTCAGATTGGACATTGAGTAATAATGCTAAAGGATTTTTACATGATTTTTCTCTACATACAATTGATAAGAACTTCCTTTTAGTTATCGGCAGTATAGGAAACGTTCTGTTGTGTGTCAAGAATATTTTGCCACAAGATATGGGGGGTG
>DJVN01000129.1 GCA_002441205.1 Syntrophaceae bacterium UBA6255
CGCGTCGCCAGTCTGCTGGAAGTCGGCACCGGATTCCACCCGGAACTTTCCGGTCGAGAGAATATATACTTGAATGGCACTATTCTGGGGATGACCCGAAAAGAAATAAAACGTAAGTTTGACGAGATCGTGGCTTTTGCCGAGGTGGAAAAATATCTGGATACACCGGTTAAACGCTATTCCAGTGGGATGTATGTCCGTCTGGCTTTCGCCGTTGCTGCGCATCTTGAACCTGAAATTCTGGTTGTAGATGAGGTGCTGGCGGTGGGAGATGCCGCATTTCAGAAAAAGTGCCTAGGGAAAATGGGTAATATCGCTCAGGAAGGTAGAACTGTATTGTTTGTGAGCCACAATATGACCGCGATTAACCACTTGTGCAGTAAAGGAATATGGCTGCAAAATGGACAAGTACAACAAATTGGCACATCATCTGAAATCGTGGGAAGTTATTTAGCCGAAAATATAGAGACAGCATCACAGGTTTTCTTCAGGCGACGTCCGAACGCTACCATTCAGTATCTATCGGCAAGCGTAACCGATGGCAAAGGAAACGTTTCAAAATATATTCCCGACGATCAGGCGTTTTCGCTTGATTTGGAAATAGAAGCCTATGAGTCAACCCCCGATATTTATTTTGGTATGATACTACAAAACGCAGAAGGGATTAATGTGCTTTTTGCTGATAGTCGAGATGTGGAAAATCAGTTACCAACTAGATTTCAAAGAGGTAAATATAAAATTCGTCTAAAATTGCCCCCGATTCTCGCTCCTGGAACCTATTCCCTTGCTTTAGGGATTGCAGCTGTTCATCCCTTGATGCAGTTGGATAATATAGAATCAGCCTGTTCATTTGAAATAGTACAAAATTCAAATAAACAGCGTACGGCACCGAGGCCTGGTATTGTTAGCATCAACCTTCCCTGGAAATTGCAGGAGCAAAACAGATGAAGAACGTAAGAGCAGTCGTTCCCCAATGTCCGATATGCTCAGGACAAAATACGGTGTTCGTGTCACAACACTTTAATTTTCTTAATACAGAAATATGGTTTTGTTCATTGTGCAGACACTGGTTCGGTTATCCTGAGCCAAATATTCTAGACCTTGACCGTTATTACAGAGAGATATACAGCCCGCGCCGAAAAAGTTATTTCGGTGAAGAATACTATGTTTTTATGGAAAGACGGGCAAAAGCTCAGTCACGTTTTATAGAGGAATCTCTGTCACGTTGTGCCATACCGATAAACATGCAGCAATGGAGGATTATGGATTGGGGTTGTGGGATAGGCGCATTGGTGGCTGAATTTCAGCACAGAGGTTCTGATGTCATTGGATACGACAGCGACTTGGAAGCAATTGAGATCGGACAGAAACGATGGACCGCCAACATTACATTGAGTTCATCACATGACTTGGATGTATGTCACGGCCTAATTGATTTACTGTTGCTCTCTCACGTTATCGAGCATTTTTCAAATATTCGGCAAACGCTTCAGGACTTGATCCAAGTTCTGAAGCCAGGTAGATTTGTTTTCATCGAGGTGCCTAATTGTTCATCCGATATGTTCAACGTTCCAGCAGACCATGAGTCTCATCTCAATTTTTTTTCCAGCCAATCGCTGATACGGCTTTTAGAAAATCTTGGTGTTCAAGTAATCACCTGTCTAAGTTGTGGACCACCCAGGGAACAAACGATACCAAAGCAACAGTCTTCACCAAACTACGATTCATCACCACTCATGGTTCGTGGAATGAATTTCCTTCAGAAACTAACCTCAATACGAATGCGCGATAAACATATCAGAACTATTTATGATGGCTTCTATGATCATTATTCACCTGACGAAAACGGCATGTGGCTGCGATGCCTGGCCCGTATTTAATATGCTCGTCATCTTGTCTATGTTCGGAGACAATCAATGAGAAACGCGAGAACTATAATCTTAAACTTGATCCGACGATATCTAACGCGTCATGGATATACTTTGGCCCATACGAATATATCAGGTGTTGAACCTCTTAAATTGTGGATGTCGGACACTGGTTTCCTGATGATATGGGATGAAATATGTAAGAAAACAATGATTGACGTTTCCCGGGCTTACATGATTTATCAATTACTATTAAATGTACGCCATTTGAAAGGAGCGGCTGCAGAAATTGGCGTCTGGCGGGGTGGGACTGCTCAGTTGATATCATCAGTTCTATATCATAAAATGATATATCTTTTTGACACTTTTGAAGGTTTGCCGGCTGTTTCACCGGACTTCGACAAGAATTTTCATTGCGAAGGAGAATTTGGTGATACTTGTTATGAAGATGTAAAAAACCTGTTTGCCCAACAGGATTATGTAAAAGTTATAAAAGGTGTTTTTCCTGGATCCATTGAGAAAAACAATACATATCCGAGGGAATTTTGCTTCGTCCATGTTGATGTCGATTTGTATCAGTCAGCAAAAGACTCTTGCGAGCATTTTTACCCGCTGCTCGTGCCAGGCGGTGTGATGATCTTTGATGATTATGGATTCGGAACCTGTCCCGGTGTGCGGCAGGCTGTTGACGAATTTTTCAAGGGTAAGCACGGACATTTTTATTTACCAACCGGCCAGTATGTCGTTATAAAAAATGGAGATTGATCAGGATAATCTATGGAAGTATTGGCAATCATACCAGCACGTGGCGGTTCAAAGGGAATTAAGCGAAAAAACCTTGTGGATTTCCTCGGCAAACCTCTGGTTGCGCATTCTATCGAGCACGCGCTTGCCTGTTCAAGCATCACCAGAACGATCGTTTCCACAGATGATGATGAGATTGCCAACGTGTCCCGCTCGTTTGGCGCTGAAGTGCCATTCATGCGCCCCGGCGAACTCGCGGAAGATCACGTCCTTGACTGGCCTGTCTTTGTTCATGCTTTAAAATATTTGGCGGCAAACGAGAATTATCATCCTGATCTCATCGTCCATCTTCGCCCGACGACGCCATACCGTAAGCCTGAATGGATTAGCGAAGCGGTAAATCTTCTTATTCAGCACCCGGGTGCCCATTCCGTACGTTCGATGTCTGCACCGGAAAAACATCCCTATCGGATGTTCACGATAAACGCGGATGGTTACCTTGATCCAATCATGAAACATGAGCATCCTGAACCTTACTTATTGCGCAGGCAAGACCTGCCGGAGGTTTACTATTACAATTGTGTGATTGACGTAACAAAGCCGGAAACCATCTTTGAAAGAAAATCCATGACGGGAAGCCGAATTTTTCCCTATATTATGAATCCTGAACAGGTTATCGACATTGACTCTCCCAGAGATCTCATCCTCGCACAATATTTTGTAAAGGAGCTATTATGAAAATTCTGGTCGTTGGCGCAGGAATGTATGTTACCGGACGTCACGGTACGGGTGAAGGGACAATTCTTGCTTCTTTAGCCCAGGCATCCAAAGATATTCAGATAGAAGGCGTCGATATCATTGCCCGCAATCCGGCCAACAGCCATCTTGTAGAGGAAGCGAAAGACCGAATCAATCGCCGGATTGGTTCAGACCTGAAAGCAAGATACCATGCGATATCATCAACAGCAGATTACCTTGCGCAGAATCCAAACTACGACGCAGCAATCATTGTCGTACCCGATCATCGCCACTATGAAATTGGCAAGGCGGTTCTCGACAATAATATCCACTGTCTTATGGTCAAACCATTAACCCCCGCAAGTGCTGAAGCGGCAGACTTAATAAAAATACAACAAAAAAGGGGATTATATGCGGCAGTGGAATTTCACAAACGATTCGATGAATCAAACCGAATGGTCAAGCGATTGATTTCTGATGGTGCGGTTGGAGATGTGAGATACTTTGTTATTAACTATAGTCAGCGAATCATGATTCCCCTGGATGTATTTCGTGAGTGGAGCGCAAAGACAAACATTTTCCAGTATCTTGGCGTTCATTATGTTGACCTTGTGTATTTTCTTACCGGTGCCCGTCCGGAACGTGTGATGGCTATCGGGACGAGCGGAGTATTGGATGCTCTGGGCATTCCAACCTGCGACTCAGTCCATGCTGTTATTCAGTGGCGTGGCGGCGCAGGCGGAGACCATCCTTTCATTACGGTGATGAATATTGGCTGGATTGATCCTAGGTGTACGAGCGCCCTTTCCGACCAAAAATTCACACTCACCGGTTCGGCGGGCCGCATGGAAGTGGACCAGAAGAACCGGGGCATCGAACTTGTGAAAGATGGCATAGGCATCCAGCAAGTGAACCCTTACTTCTCCGACTATCTACCGACAATTGACGGCGGTATGGAGTTCCAGGGTTATGGTTATAAGTCGGTGCGTGGGTTTCTAGATGATGTGCAGGCTCTCCAGGCCGGTCGTATCCGTCTTAGCGAATTGGACGTGACGCGTCCGAGTTTCCGGCAGGGTCTCATCTCTACGGAAGTGGTAGAGGCCGTCAATATAAGCATCTTACAATCCTCAAGATGGGTGGACATCAATGATTTATCTTGATCCTTTACGCCTCAAAGCAATTATTCTCTCAACGTTGGTGGACTGTGGTGTTTCAGAAGAAGCAGCAAACCATGTAGCGGAGTCCCTCGTAACAACATCACTGCGGGGAGTTGACTCCCATGGCGTGAATTTATTTCCCCATTATGTGCGAGCCGTGAAGGCAGGGCGCATTAAGGCGCGGCCCAATATAGCGGTAACACAGACCGGTCTTTCTGTCGCCAGACTGGACGCCGACCATGCTTTTGGGCATTATGCCGGCTCTATGGCTATGGCCAAAGCCACAGAACTTGCCCGTCAGACGGGCATAGGTGCTGTATCGGTTTCGAACTCAACACATTTCGGCGCGGCAGCATACTTTGCATTGCAGGCGGCAAATGCCGACTGTATCGGCTTGGCCTTAACCAATGCTGATGCGCTTGTGAAAGCATACGGTGCAAAAAAATCATTTTTCGGGACAAATCCTGTCTGCTTCGCCGTCCCTCTTGATCATGAAGAACCCTATTGTCTCGATATGGCTACTTCTCTTGTATCCTGGAATAAGGTTCTCACTTTTCGAAGGCGTGGCGAAAAAATACCAAAGGATTGGGCTTTCGATGCTGATGGTTGTTCGGTGGAGAATCCGGATATGTCGGTATCTCTCAATCCAGCCGGGGGGTATAAAGGCTTTGGTTTAGGCATGATAGTCGATGTATTTTGCGCCCTTCTATCAGAAAGCGTGATCAGCAAAGATATTCTTCCCATGTTCACTTCTCCGATTGAACAAAGAAGAAAAATAAGTCATTTTTTCATGGCGTTTCGCATCAGTAATTTCTGCGACGTCAATCGCTTCCGTTCTTCAATGCAAAGCATGGTTGATCGAGTCCGCACCTTGGAACCCATCGATGCCGATATTCCTGTAATGGTTGCAGGTGATCCGGAAAAGTACCACCAGCAGATGCGGATTAAATCGGGAATCCCTATTGAAGAAGAAAAATATACTGAACTCATTGCAGTAAATGCTGAATTTTCCAGTGCGGTGATCAGATGACTCGCCTGGTTGATATTGTTAATTTTAACGCCGATGCCTCATGTCTCGATTCGCAGAAATGGCTGTCATGTCTAAGCGGAGGCAGTGATTCACAGTTTTGTAAATGGTTATTCCTCTACGTTCGCCACCGTAAGCTGATGGCCTTAGGGATGACAGGAACTACGATTTCAGATCTGAAGATGTATAATCCGGAGGCCATAGCAATCGTAAAAAACAATCCTGATATCTTCCAGGTCATCCTTCGTCC
Source organism: Syntrophaceae bacterium UBA6255 (assembly GCA_002441205.1). Taxonomy (GTDB): domain Bacteria; phylum Desulfobacterota; class Syntrophia; order Syntrophales; family Smithellaceae; genus Smithella. Next base: position 5,785 of record DJVN01000129.1, read on the forward strand.
CTATTCACATGATATAGCACTGTTGCGTACCCCGCAAGGATTTCGCTTCAACCTGGCTGCGGGCATAGCCGTGATGAAGGCAACTTTTGAGTCAGCAAGTCTTTATTATCTGCCTCCGGAATTCATGATGACCAACGAACAAATACATATCCTCTCCAACCTTGGCATAAAAGCTACCTTTGTAAACTCAAGTCGCTATCCTGTCGACCTCGCGGCCAGAATTCCTGATAAAGCTTATTTTGTAAAAGGTATTTTGGGGTCAATGCTCGGTTGCATTCCGGTGAATGGTAATCTGACGCAATTGTATCTGCGCAGTATTCAACTTTTCGACACAGATGAATGGAACAAGACCATCGCTTCAGTTGGACACCACTGTTATCTATGGCGAGATGGAGAAAGCCCGTTTCTTATTCCCGATGGAATTGAGAGGGAAGATTTCTGGCTTGCGAATTGTCATGCAGAAAGAATGCATCTGGGAGAGGAAGAATATTCTGACGTTATTAATACGGGTATGTATCAGTCATATCCCATACATTCATTTTTGGAATGGATGAAAGAATTCCGAATGATTGGATATCTGAACAGAATAGAAGAAATTGAGAAACATTTATCTCAATTACACATGATTGCTAAATGCATTTGGCTTTTGACCATTAATTCCGACATCCTTTCATCTGTGGAAAAAAAATCGCCGCTCATTCGTCTGCGATTATTAGAAAACAGGGAGCAAATACAACAGTTCCAGATTCTAAGAAGTGAACGCGCCTTCGAAGGGGAAGAATATCTTGCGCTTCTTCAACGGTGTATGACAGATGAAAAGTATCCTTGTGAATTAATAAATCCCACAGAAGCTCATTTGAAAAAGGCAAAGGGGCGAATTGAACATTTGAAAAGTTTGGAGCCAACATGGAAGAACGCGATGCATTGTTCGTAATAAACAAGGATGTTATCCTGACAGATCTTCATGAACTTTGTCACAAGGAACATATTCGGTCCGCTTTACTGCTCACAACGCATCGTATTTTCCCGAACGAAGAAGATATGCTTCATCAGATTGGAGACAACATAAAGATTGTCTCATTTTCTGATCTCCTCACTGAAGAAGATATGTGCAGATGCGATGAAACAGCCACCCATGTTTTATTGAACAATGCTGGCGGCGTTACAGTAGATTATAACTCTCGATTCATTTCGATAAGCCTGAGTGAAAAAAACAGAATAGTTCACAAAAACCTTATTGCGACGCAAAATATCAACAAAATATTTTATATGCCTGGTTTGGGAGTGTCTGAAGCATACTGGGGGAAAATAGGCACGTCTCTTTCTTCTGTGAAACAGACGTTGGAGACGAAAAATCTTAGCAAGAAAGTTATTCAAATATTTTTGAATCCGCTCTTGAAGGCTGAGAGCTTGGCCAAGAATGATTTATTGCCAGCATCAAAGTATGTAATTCGCAATAATGGAAAGACGTATATTTTCTTATCGCCATTAAAAAGACTCCGCATTCGCGCGGGCATCCCTGTTAAAAAAGTCAAGTTCCTTTTCGACCAGCCAGACCGTGATAATGTTTATTGTATGCCCATTCACGGATATAACCAGATCCTCGCGGAGAAACTAGGTGGTGTATCTATATTTGTGGACGGGTATCATCCATCCAATTACCCGCGATCGTATATAGACAGTTATGGGAAAAATGATGTTTTTGTCGTTCGCACAATGATCGATGAACGCTGGTTCAGTGCTTACGGCAGAAAAACCATGAAACCCCCTCCTTTTGTGGAATCCGAACTGTTCTCATCATGTATAAAGAATTCATTTAATCGTGTATTGATTGCTTTAAACCATGCAGGCGACTGGACGGCCCTCATTAACCGCTCGGATACCGATGAACTTGTTCTCGCCGCAGCAGAAATGGCACGCAATCTGCCGGAAGTTACATTCCGCATTCGCACGCATCCAACCATGAACCACCCCGCGCATGAAGGGTTGCATTCCGCGTCACGGATTGATCGCTTTGTTCGTTCGGTCGGGCTTACCAATTTACATATTTCTACTTACAGCCTGGCAGAGGATCTTGAGTGGGCGGATATATGCTTATCAGAATACTCTCAAGTCTTACTGGATGCCTTGCGCAACGGCAAACTCGGCATCGCAATCAACCTTACAAAGCGTCGTTCATTCATGCAGGATTATGCCGATTTGGGATTTTTTCATGCGCAAAACTTGGATGGAACTATTGAAACCCTTCAATACATAAATGAAGCTCCAAAGGAAGCCTCCATCCAGCAGAATAAGGCAGTTAAATCCTATAATGATATGCTGAAAAAGTGGTTAGGTGAAAATCAGGTTTAAAGAAGCTTATTGGCATAATTTCTCCTCGTACTTGAAGCGCAGGGAAGAGTCATCATTCTAAAATAATTATCGACCATCTATCTTTTCTGAAGGAGATTAATATGAAA
>DJVN01000030.1:0-3714 GCA_002441205.1 Syntrophaceae bacterium UBA6255
TATGATGCTGTTGTGGATTTTCTAGAGGGAAATCCTATGGCACTCCTGCGGGAAATGCGCCGGATTCAAACCGAGGAAGAACCGGTCATGTTGCGTTTTAATCTCGGTCCTCTGGGCAATCGTCTCAATGTGATGTCTCAGATTGCCAAAGCCGCCAACGCAGCCCAGGCGCTGGTGGAAGATAATTACGCAAAAACCGGTTCAACGGCGGGACGAGATCTTGCCGCTTATTTTGAAGAACGGATTGCGGCGGCGCGTTCCATGCTAACCTACGAGCCCCATTCAGGAGATACAGGCACCCGGCAAACCAAAACGGAAGACAAAAAACTTAAGAACCTCGGCGAAAAATCATTCTCTTCCCTGACACACGAAGAAACAGAAGAAATGCGCGAGACCATTGACAAGCTGGTACGCAAATTGAAAAATATTGTCAGCCGCCGCTACTCGGTTCGCAACAGGGGACACATCGATGTCAAAAAAACTCTGCGTGCTTCGGCAAAGTACAACGGCATTCCGGTTGAAATAAAATACCGACACAGGACAAAACGTAAAAGCCGGATTGTCACGCTGTGTGATGTGTCCGGTTCCGTCTGGGCGGCAGCGCGCTTCATGTTGAATCTGCTTTACGCCTTGCAGGACTGCTTTGATAAGGTCAACAGTTTTGTATTCATTGATCATCTTTCGGAAGTCACATCCATCTTTGAGGAAAATGAAATCAATGCGGCCATTAGTTTGGTGTTGAAGAAATCAGATCTTAATTACAACGCCTCAACCGACTACGGTGAAACGTTGCGGAATTTTAAAAAAAACTATATGGACCTTCTGACCAAGAAAACAACGCTGATCATTGTCGGCGACGGTCGCACCAATTATATGAATCCCGAAGACGCTATTCTGGGTCAGATGCGCGAGCGATGTCGGCGCGTTATCTGGCTCAATCCCGAGCAGGAAAATCTCTGGGGTTCCGGCGACAGTGAAATCAGATCTTATACGCCTCATTGTCACGAGGTGCGCCAATGCCGCAATATTAATCAATTACTTACTTTCATCGAGGAGCTGATATTATAATGAATACGTCCGTAACAAAAGAACAGTCTTACAGTTGGATCTCCCGTTTTGCCATTGAACATGTCGCTTCCCGCAACGACCTCCAGACCATGGAAGAATTTCCACATGACATCTGGCAGAAAATGAGCAAAGCAGGATTTTTCAAAATAGGCATCGCGCCTGAATACGGCGGATATGGCGGCGGGTTCAGGCAACTGACGGAAGCGGGGGAAGTATTCGTCCGCAGTGGATGCAATCTGGGAATGGCACTTTCCTGGCTTTATCAGCAAATTATCGCCATGCGTGTTATTTCCAGTTTCGGCAATGACAAGCAGCGCAAGCAATATCTTCCGCAGATGGCCGAAGGTAAGCTCATCGCGTCTTTCGCCGTCTCGGAACCCAAACACGGGGCGCGTCCCAAATTACTGACGTCTACCGCTGTTCCGGACGGTGCTTACTATAAGATCAACGCTGATAAAATTTACTCAACCAATGCGCCCATTGCAGAACTTTTTATCGTTATCGCCATTACCGGCAAGGAAAAAGAACATAAAAAATTCAGCGCTTTTCTTGTTTCAAAAGATTTGAACGGCATTTCGATCAAGCCGAAGATGAAATTCGATTTTCTCAAGCCCGCGCCGCATGGCGGCATTAAATTAACGGACTGTCGTTTGCCTTCCTCCGCCATCATTGGTGAAAAAAATACTGCTTATGCCAACATCGTCATCCCGTTTAGCGATGCGGAAAATGTGGTTCTGATGGGCGCGGTAACCGGAGGCATGGGCGCGGAACTCATGGATTTGATCATGGAAGGTGAAAAACGGAATATTCATAAAGATAAACTATTGCAGAGTGAAGTGGGAGCGCTGGACTCCCTGTTGGAAACCATGCGCGCTATTGCGCGTGAGGCCGCGCAAAAACTGGATGATCAGGATAACGCCGCCGTGCCTCTGATGGTGACCTTTAAAGAACTGGCCGCCGGTTTCCAGGCAAGGATATCGGCAGCGGTTCGTAAATGGGAAATCAAAACAAAAGAACGTTTTAAAGTGATTCAAACCGACATCAATGTCCTGGGAGCTCTCCAGGAAAAAACCCTGCAGGACAAGCAGGCGAAACTGGGAGATGAACTGCTGCATGGAGCGAGATAAATTGTTTATCATTCCATGTTGGTATGATAATTGCTGCTATACACCAGAGAGCGTTTCTTCTACACTCTCAACTAAAAAAAGGATTTTCTAATTAAAATGATCTTCGCCGGCTGCGATATAGGTTCTCTCACTGGAAAGGCGGTTTTAATAAAGGATAGCAGGATTATATCGTCAAAAATAATCAGGGTTCTGTCGGACCCTGTCAAGACAGCGAAAGTCTTGATGGATGAAGCACTGGGAAAGGTGGGACTTACATACGACAGTATAACCCGCTGCTGTACAACCGGTTATGGAAGAGAAAATATCCCGTTTTCCAATATGAATATCAGTGAAATATCATGTCACGGAATGGGGGCGCACTGGCTGGATAATTCCATACGGACCATTCTGGATATCGGGGCCGAAGACAGCAAGATTATCCGGGTTGATGAAAAGGGCAGAGTTGTTGATTTTGCGATGAATGACAAATGCGCCGCGGGAACCGGCAGGTGTCTTGATAAGCTGTCAAAGGCAATCAACCTCAAGATTGAGGACATCGGCAAAGTATCGCTGAAATCACACAATCCCGTGAATATGACCAACGTATGCAGTATTTATATGGAGCTTGAGGTAATCCGCCACCTCTACGAAAGAACAAAAATAAAAGATATCGCCTATGGAATCCATGATGCGGTTGCAAGTAGAATCGCCTATCTTACAAAGTCTGTAAAAATTGAAAGAGAGGTAACCATGACGGGCGGGGTTTCCAGGAATAAGGGAATGATCCGATCGCTGGGCAAAATCCTGAATGTCCGATTCAAACAGCTTTCAGTAGAACCCCAGCTTGCCGGCGCCGTCGGCGCGGCTGTATTTGCCATGAACGAAGAAACGAATGGTGACGGATAACATATGATTACGGCCGGATTTGATATAGGAACGAGAATAATAAAAGCATGTATTGTTGATGATGGGAATATCGCCGGATGGTCAAAGTCCACGCTGGATGAAAGAATGGACAAGGTCATGAACAAGACATACGTATCCGCACTCGATCAAGCCGGCGTCAAAAAGAGCAAAGTGGAAAAAGTTCTGGCAACGGGTTATTGTTCTGAAATGCTGAATGGGAAAATCCGGCCTGTTTCCGAGGCACTGTGCATATCAAGGGCAGCATATTTTTTTAATAATAAAATAAGAACGGTTATTGACATAGGAGGTTTGTCCATCAATATTATAACCATGGATGATAACGGCCATCTCAAGGACACCATATCAAATGATCGGTGCGCTGCCGGAAGCGGTAAATTTCTCGAAATGGTCTCTGAGGCAACTGAAATACCCATGGACTCGATTTCTTCAAGTGTTATGACATCAGGAAGACCTTGCATCATAAAAAGCAACTGCGCCGTCTTTGCGGAAAGCGAGGTTATTTCGAGGATTAACGCCGGGCATAGCGGCAATGATATCATAGCAAGCGTTTTATATTCGATAGCATCAAGAGCGGTTACTCTTCTCGGAAAAATCAGTGCGCCCGATGATATGG
>DJVN01000030.1:3813-26339 GCA_002441205.1 Syntrophaceae bacterium UBA6255
CGCATTAAGGACGAAAACCGACGCCGCTTTTCCTGTTACGCACTTCCTCAATAAAGGCTTGTATTCTTGTCTTTAACTGCCCGATGCCTTCACCATAGAGTTCCCGTTCCAGTGCGAGGAGAGGAAATCCGGTCCGTTGTGCTTCTTTTTTCAGCATTAAATTCTCGACGCCCCAAAGATCGCAAAATTTTAATTTTTGTGTGATTACGGCGTCTATTTTATATTCTCTGATTGTATCGTAGATATACTTCATCCTGATGTCAAATGCATTGATCATTCTGGGACAGGAAAGTTTATACAAATACCTTTTGGCAAGAGATTCAACGGGATATCCCGATTCATCTACCTCCATATCGAAATACCTGGCGCCGTGGGACAGGTTGTCAGCCACCACAACCGCGTGGCATCCTTCAATAATTCTNNCGCAGGATTATTGTCTATCGATGCATTAATCCTTTCCAGCAGTTCATTGGCTGCATCGACCGGCATTGCAGTTACAGCGAGCATCATGGATAAAATATCGCTTCCCTTCACCGTCACTCCCATGCTTTTTCTCTTTTCGTATATTTTTGCGATGAGCCGTCTCTGCTTATTGAAAAGCTTTATCGAATTCAGCAGGAGATCATTCGTTATATCCGTGCCGAACGTTTCACTGAGGTATTTACTGAATTTTCTGATTTCTTCGGTATACCTGCCGGTGGTATTTTTAGCGACTACATGAGGAGTGATAAACATATAGAGAAAATCAGGATTGATGTTGTGGGTTTTTCTGGCGTGTCTCCAGTTGTCGTACATTCTTCTGGTGTGGTCGCAACCATTCATGAATATGACCGCGTCAAGAAAATCAAAGCCGCCCCGGAGCGCTTTGTCGAAACAGTGGCGCGTAAACGTGCAGTTAAGGGGGGAATAATATATGTCGCCCTTGGTGGTGCCGGAACTTCCGACAGCCCTCATCCTGTACGGTATAAGTCCGGCCGCGTGAAGAACTTCAACAGGCACCTGACAGAAATATCCGGCTATTTTCCTGCCGTTTTCTTTTGCTGCCTGAAGGTATGCGTTGTAAGCCTTCCCTGATATTTCCCCGATATTCTTAAACATGTCCATTATGCCAGCCCGTGATTCATGAAGAATTCCCTGATCTGCCTTTTTACCTGTTTCTCGGATGAGTGCCTCGCTTCAAAACAGTCGGCATCCAGGAAAAGCGCCGGCAGACCGGTCGTCCCGCATATATCCTTAATTATTTTCATTATAGCCCATTCGTGGGTACATCCTGTATGCTGGGAAAAAATAAAACAATCGGCTTTATACGCCTTGATGACTCTTTCAAATTCATTCGTTACAAATTCAGCAGGACCGCGCATGTGCCTCCCCATGGGTGCTTTAAGGTTCGTCATCGCCAGGCCCTCCATCATGCTTTCCCGGGATGAGGTATCGATATGGAAAGGCTCGACTCTCCCGATCAGATCGGCAACGGTTATCGCGCCGAATTCCTGCTCCAACCATGTATGTATGTTGTAAAATCCCAGCGAGACATCCCACCAGATAATACGAATCCTCTCATTCCTCAAATGCCCCTCTTTTTTATCAAACCTCGCCTTTGCCACGGTATAGAATCCTTTTGCCGTTTGGGCCAATCCATCTGATCCATACGTAACAGTCCTTCCCAGCCATAGCAATAAAAGGTGTATGACGCTTATCGGAGACGGAACGGCCCGGCTCATTTCAGTAAGCTCACTCGTATAATAATTTGTTGTATTTATATTCTCGCAGACCTTCTTCAGTATTTCCCAGTTTATCTTCTGATCAAGATTTTTTTCGACGAAGTGTATAAGCTCGCGGATGTTATTCGTATAGTATTCGATAGATTCTTTATCGTCCCAGTAGGGCGTATCGACTACATAGGCAGGAACGCCTGTCAAGTACTTCAAAAGTTGATATAAGGACGCTGTCGAATCGCAGGGATGGGATGTGCTTAGAATCAGATCCGGCTCGGGGGCCTCCTTGAGTAGATACGCCGCGACGGCGCCTTTGGAAGCTGAACAGAGCTCGAGCGGAACGCCTTCCATTTCGGCTTTCTCAACCAGCATGGAGGCCTTTCGTGTGCCTATGAAATTGCTTATGAGGGCGGGGGCCTCGCAGGTATATATTAACGCATCAAACCCCTTCAGGAGCTCGGTCGAAAAACACCAGTCTACCCATATCACCGGTTTTCCCGACTTTTTGTGTTGTATAACCCGTCTAAAATAGTCAATCAATGCATTGGTTACAGGTATTGCTGCGTGATAGTCTGTAGGCCTCAAACACGATCCTCCGACTAAAAACAGCATTTGCCTCAGCCAACTATTATATTTTGTTTCTTTCTTTTTTAGCAGGGGTTCCAGAATATATTTTGCAAATAAGTGAGTAACTAGTCCGAATCTGATGAAGAATACAATTAATTGAGCCATCCTTTTGGCATGTCTGTGAGCCGGCTGTTTATCTGACCATTTTATTATCAATTTACCCTCCGGAATCGATTAACTTTATTTTCCGAGGCTTTTCGTGGGAATGTTTAACACCACGCTGGAAATCGGGATGCATCGTTTCTCCGAATTTCACCATTCTCGCCTTGCTTTTCCTCGCCCAAGTTTCCGGGCTATCATGAATAGCTATTCACCCGCTCCGCAATAAATTTTTCAAAATCCCTGGCGCTTTTAAACGCACCAGATTTGCCGGTCAGCCTGTTTTTGATAGTCTTGTCCGCCCAAAGCTTTTTCCGCAGGGATGCATCCGTAAGGATTCTTTCGGCAAGACGCTTGTCTTTAATAAACGATGTCACTGCTGTTCTGGACGTCGTAGCCTTTTCAAAAATCACCCTGGCAAGGTTGCTTTCCATATCGAACAACCCGGGGATCAATTTGTTATCCTTTATGATCCCATCCACAAGCCATCTCTCCCCTGTGAATTTTGTCATGGAGAAAAAGGAGTCGAACTTCTTTTGTTCCAGATAGGCGGCAAGGGTATCCAATTCTTTCTTTTGTTGTGCGGTGGCACCTCTGGAAACGAAAAAATTGAACAGATCAACCACGCCCTGCCGAACCGTTTCAAAATCGCCGCGGGTGGTATAAATATCAGTCACGAACTTTTGGGAGGCGCTCATTTCCCACAACATATCCATTAGAACCGGATCGATAATCATTTCACCGACCCGATTCTTTAAGAGATATGCCACAATATTTTTATTGGCCTTCATGTTCTCGATGCTCTTGTGCTCGGGTGATGCCAGACCGCCCTTTATGTACTTTTCTTTTTTTACCATCTCGCGAATTCCGGCAATACTGACGGACGGATAGTATTTGCCGTTAAACTCGTTGGCCAGATTCACCGGAACATTTCCGCCCGGATCAAACCTGTGCTGATAAGTGATCTTGGTCTTGTTATTGCCGAAATATTCAAGATAGAACAGCCCATCCAGTTCGGGGAGTCTCTGGCAGCATTCCTGCTCGGGAAAGTTATAATTTTTTGTCAGCCTGAATATAATCGTGGCTACGCCTTTATGGAAGTCGTAAACGGCATTGTCTTCAACGACCGCATCCCTGTTTTTAAAAGGAAACGGTGCGTTTATCACCGCATGAAGAATATAGGTGTTTCGGTCGATTTTTTTGAGTATCTCAGCCTTTTTTAAATTGTAAAACCATTCGGGATATGACGGGATATCGCGCAGGACCTCTCCGATAATTTCGATCTTGGAATCTACAAATCCCACGCTCTTGAACGTACAAAATTTCGCTCCCGGATAGGTTGTTTTATATGTGTCGATGCCGTCTTTTGACATGANNAGCAGCACGCCACATACAACAGAAAAAAACCTGACGATTAATTGCATAAATACCTCACCTTTTTGTATATAGTTCTCCGCACACCAGCATTTCGTCGGCAACCTTGGTTCATTTTGCGATATGGATTGATTGTTTTCAATCAGGAATATCGGNNGGATACAAAAACCAATATGAGAACTTTTCTGAACCAACTACTAATCAAGAATGGATGCACGCAGCAGTTCCAAACCCTTGTCCATGGATATTTCCGGTTTGTATCCGAAATCGCGGCGAGCCGCGGAAATATCGAACCAATGATTTGTGGATAATTCATACGCCAAAAATCGGGTGACAAGCGGTTCGCTCTTCAGATTAAGTTTCGTGTAGAGATTTTCAAACAGCCAGCCACCAAAATAAGCCAAAAAAACCGGAACGTGTATTTTTACATGCGGTAAATCGTACACCTCCATGATTCTATTGATGATATATTTAATAGGATACGGTTCCTCATTAGATATAAAATATGCTTTCCCCGCCACTGCGGAGCCGGGCGCAAGATGATCGGCTGCTTGCACATGTGCCTTCGCGGCATTGTCCACAAAAATATGATCGATGACATTTTTTCCATTGCCCACAATTTTGAGCTGGCGTTTTCGGGCTCTTTTGACCAAGCGTGGAATCAAATGATTGTCATTCGGTCCCCAGATCAAATGCGGCCGCAAAGCCACGGTGGCCAGTTTGTCACTATTGGCTGCCAGCACCATGAGTTCGGCCGTTGTCTTGGTTCTCTGATATAACGAACCATAATCCTTCCCATAGGGCGCCGATTCGTTTATTCCTTCCAGATTCTTGCCGTTGAACACCACACAAGGTGATGAGGTATATACAAGCCGGGAGACTCCCATTTTTTTGCAGGCATTGATAATATTGAGAGTACCCATGACGTTGGTCTGGAAATAATCCTCAAACTTTCCCCAGGGTTCCGCTTTGGAAGCGACATGAAATATGATGTCGCAGTCCTTCATTGCCGCGCAAACATCCGCTTCATTGGCCAGATCGCCCTGGGCGTGCTTGACAGCCATTTTTTCCAGATCCGGATATTTTCCTCTGGAAAAACTTATGACTTCATCGCCCCGTTCGATAAGTTGACGTATGACTGCTTTACCAAGAAAACCGCCTCCTCCGGTTACCAATGCTTTCATATAAGCTCCTTTTGCGCCCAAATGGCCAACTTTTCCCGCAATATCTTGGCATTGTGACGGATATCCACGGGGAAATTTGGATGGTAGAGAACTGTCTTTATGTCTTTTGTGTGTTCGTGGGCCTGCGCCATGCTAAGTAATTCCGTGGTAAGCTGTTGTTTCTCATTCGGTCCCAATCGTATACCCTCCTCCAGCTGAACGCACATCACGGGCCTTGTATTGCCATTCATACCCACACCGACCAAGGCACTCCGGTCAACCTTCGGGTGATTGTTGAAAATGGCTTCACACGGCAACGAAAAAAACGTTCCATTGTCCGTTTCTACGCGATGAACCTTTCTTCCGCACATCCAAAGACGACCCTGATCATCCAGATATCCCACATCGCCCATGCGGTGCCAGATTTGACCGTCCGCCTGATCGTTAATTTTAGCCAATCGCGTGTGCTCCGGAAGATTGTAATAGACCTTGGTCACATACGGTCCCTTGGCAACGATTTCTCCGATTGTGTTTGGCGGCAACCTCAGTTCATCAGACCACGTGGGGATTGCTTCTTCTGTTATCTTAACAATAGCGATATCAACATCCTTTACGGGTAAACCTACACACACCCCCCCGCCCTCTTCGGTTTGCTTTTTCGTATCTCTCAGCAATTCTATGCTCCCAATGGAAGTTAATGGCAACGCTTCTGTGGCGCCATAAAATATCAACACCTCGGCTTCAGGATTTAGAGCTTTGACAAAGCGTTCCAAGGACGACATCCGCGCCGGAGCGCCTGCAGAAACAACAGTCTGAAGTGTGTCAAGTTTTAGTCCTTCCGCATCACAGTAGCGTCCTATCTTTTCAATTAAAGCCGGTGAACAAAAGGTGCTGTTACAACTATAATCTTTAATGGCGGTGATCAGTTTGCGTGGGTCAGCCGATGCCGGTTTGGTGGCATCCATTTCCGGTATGATCGCCGGAGCACCACAGGCCGGCGCATACAGCGCAAAGGGTGGGAAAGTGGAAAGATGCGCATCACCGTCCTTCATCCCAATGGCATCCTTCATGAAGGATAATTGAGATGAGAGCATACGTTGGGTATAGACTACCCCCTTGGGCGCGCCAGTGTTACCGCTGGTGTAGGCCAACATGACCATATCGTCCGGGCCAGGTTTATCGGTGACCACATAGGATGAAGGTGAACCGATTTCTTTGATTTCGTCTATGGAGTAGCCCCCCCATCCCAGGCGTTTTCCTACGGTAACATTTATCTTCAAGGTCTTTTTGCCCCAGCCGAATATAATCCGGCCCAGTTGGGCTCTGGGTATGCCTATAAAGGCTTCCGGTTTGGCTTCTTCCAGACATTTTTTCAGATTGCGCATTCCCATGCCCGGATCAACCAGAACCGGAATAGCACCGACTTTCATAATACCGGCCAGCACTGAGAAGAAATCTGTGCCCGGTGTTACCATGAACACGGTGTGCATCCCTCTTTTAAATCCGATCTTCTCCAATCCATGGGCGACACGTGAGCTTTCCATGTCTGCCGTAGCGAAGTTCAGGGTATCGTATTCGCCGGTTCCATCCGGCTTTATGCCCTTCATTTCGGCAACCACCAAAGCGCCGGGCTTTTGTTTTACCTGATTCAAAAGATGTTCTGTTAAGTCGACAAAATCCGGATCTTTAATATTGTCCTTTGTTTCATGTTCCCTTTGTTTCGCTGTCTTTGCGCCATGTACTTTGGTTTTGATGAATTTTTCCACAATAGGAATGACCTCTTCGGCAGCATCCTCAAGAATATAATGTCCGGCATCTTCAAAACGGTGCACCTCGGCGTCGGGAAAATGACGCACCCACTCATCGAGAATTTTGGAGCAAAAGACAAAATCCTTCATGCCCCAGCAAAACAGTTTCGGCACATCGCGTAAAAGCTTCAAACGCGATTCCATGAGCAGACCCAGGTCATATCCCGGATCGTCCGGGCGGACTGGAATATCCTGAACAAAGCGGTGAATCGCACGGCGATCCTTCCATGAACCATAGGGATGCAGAAGACCTTGAGCTACTTTTTTCTGTATGCGATTGCGTTTCATGCCGATCCACAATGTAACGAGGGCAAAGGCGTTTAATCCGCGAATAAAAATTGCACTAACGGCTGGTATGCGACACAGGAAAAGGGCAAAGGGCAGACGTTTATTTACCGGCCATATAAATCCGGCTGTATTCAGCATCACCATGGCTTTGATTTTTTCCGGGTTCAATGCGGCGTAGGCTGTCCCGATGATACCGCCCCAGTCATGTCCTATCAAAGTAAATGATTTAAGTCCCAGGTGATCGATGAGTTTGCTCAAATCTTCCACCCTTCGGGTTGCAGTATAATTGTAACACGAATCGTCCGGTTTATCGGATAGTCCCATTCCGATATGATCCGGAACGATGACGCGGTAGTGAGTCCGGAGAGCTTTAATGAGATTCCTGTAATAAAATGACCAGGTGGGATTGCCGTGTACCATGACAATCGCCTCCCCCTTGCCTTCATCCACATAATGATATTTTAGACCATTGATCGTCAGGTAGTTACTTTTAAAAGGGTATAATTCTTTATCCAGCATATGCTTTCTCCAGTTTTCATGTCTACCAACATGATAATAATTAAATGCAGTACAAACCGCAGGCACAGGTCAGTCCGGCACCGGCGCCAACAAACAATATCTTCTCGCCTTGTTTTAAAAGTCCTTTGCGACACGCGATGTGATAGGCAACAGCCAGCGATGATGTATGCGAATCGCCGTATTCGTCATAAGTACGGATGAGCCGTTCCTCGGGTATTCCCAACCTTTTGACGAGATCACGCCCAAAACTCTTGCTGGGCTTGTTGCAAATGATGTGATTTACGGCCGATCCATTGTTGGCATACCTGCCGATGAATTCATCCACCTTGCTCACCGTAAATTCCAGCAGATTATCAACATAATCCTCGTCCTGCTTAATGGTCATAATATTGCGTCCATCGTGACCTATCTTAAACATGTCCACGTAACCGTTGAATCCCGTATGTGTAGAATCTGAAGTCTTGAACGTGAATTCTGTAAACCCTTTGTTTCCACTGTATGATTGTTCCAAAAGCACGGCGGAACCGACTTGGGTAAAGGGGAAATCGGGAACATATTTGGTCGATGGATGCACATCGTTGGATACGATAAGCGCATTTCTTATCTTGCCGGTGCGCAACATTCCATCGGCAACCTGAATAGCATATAAAATCCCTGCGGGACCATTTTTAAGATCAAATGAAAAGGTCGAGTTTCCCTCGAACTTAAGGACAGGATCCAGATTCATGCCCATTTTCTTTTGGATGATTGTGGCCAGGGCCGGCTCAGCAATATTTTTTTCACGATAAATTCCCGTGTTGATCAGCAGATCAATATCCATCCTATCGATTCCCGCTGATGCAATACATTGCTCTGCCGCTTCGCATGAGCATTGAATCGAATCGATAGGATTTTCTTCCGAGTAAATCGCAGTCGAACGTATTAAAGTTCCCATAATTACACCTTCAACTTTCCAAGTCTGAAAAAGAAAGCCCCGATCGAGATGCCCGATGCATGAGGTACCATAAGCACTGTATTACCGGGTTTTAATACTTTATCCTTCAGGGCATGATACAACACGACGAAATGCGAGGTGGAAGAGGTATTGCCGAATTCCTGGATATAAGCGAGCAGTTCGGGCATTTCGAAGTCCTTTATTCTTTCAATTTTTTTGACATGGGAAAAAACATCCTTTACTCCTGCGATCATAACCTTCAGTGCTGTCTGGTGCGGTATCACGAAATCGATGGGTTTTCGTATATTTATGTATTTGTCAATGAGACCGGATTTTTCCAATACTTTGGTGATGAAGTTCGGTACACGTTTTACAGATTCCGCATGGAGATCCACCGCCTTCGCGTACATGGCAATGCCGGGGTTCTGAGTACTGGGCATGCCGAAACACAGTTCGGCACATTCGGCAAAGGTTAAAAATTCGATTAGTTCAAATCCTTCTTCGTCATTTTGAGATTGATCCATAATGACGGCTGTCCCGGAGTCGCCTACGGTCAACGATGCAAACTGATCGTCAATCGGTTCTGTTATTTCTTTTACAGCCGTGTCCGCTACGTGAGTAATACACTCGCCGCTCAAAACAAGCCCGTTTTTTACAATACCCGCCCGCATTAAATTGTCGAGAATGTAAACACCTGTAAGCATTCCGGCGCAGGCATTCGAAATATCGAAATTTATAGCTTTATTCGCGCCAAGTTCGTTCTTGATATGAAGGCTCATGGAAGGTTCGTACTGAAATTCGGATACATTTTTAAAACTTGTTATGGATGTCCAGATAACCGCCTCAATGTCACTGGCCTTGT
Organism: Syntrophaceae bacterium UBA6255; assembly: GCA_002441205.1. Lineage (GTDB taxonomy): Bacteria > Desulfobacterota > Syntrophia > Syntrophales > Smithellaceae > Smithella. Next base: position 13,203 of record DJVN01000030.1, read on the forward strand.
AGTTCGAATGTTTCAGGCAATCTTTCGCTGCGGCAAGTCCTAATTGAAAGGAATCCTCAGTTTTTGATCTATAGCGGCGATTTTTTATACCAGTCACTTCTTCTAGATCGAATAATGGCTTAGTTTCCATCTTGGCCAGCAACTCCTTCGACGTGACAACTTTTTCGGGCATATAGCACCCAATACTTTCAAAACGGCTTTTTGACATAACTCCCCCCTCGCTCTTTGTTTGAGTGAAAATAATCTAGCGTATTGCGTCAGAAATGAACTCTTACATCGATCAAAGAGATATCTCTTTGTAACACCTCTTCTGATTACATTTCTCGCTTCGCTTCGAAATGGTCAGTCTTGTAAAGAAGTATTACACGCACTACACTCGAAACATCAATTTGCTTTAACTTAAATTGAGGCCTAAGGAGCGATGTCTAGGAAAGACAGAAAACGTACTTTTTCAGCAGAGTCCAAAAAACGTACCTTTGGAAATTAATTTTATCACGCTCCAGTTTTATTTATATCTATCGTTAGATATAAAATCAAGTATAATTTTATTTATATCGAGTGTTAGATATAAAAGCAAGAATAATGCCACGATAACTATTATATCGTTATTATTTATTATTTGGATTTAGATACCTCTAATATGGGAACATACAAAAGAGAAATAATGAGTCAGGTTTGTCCCAAATGTCCCAAAATATGCATTGAAATTTAAATTGGTTGAATAATTTTGCATCTGATTAAATCACTCTGTAACTCATTATTAAACCCATTATGTTATTGTAAATTATAATGTACTTTGCTTAAACAAGATTGCAAGGTATAGTCCTCAAGGTCTCGGTCAAACTGAATTAACCTATACAAGCGTCATACATCTAAAGAGTTCTTTAAAAAGATAATTTCCGGTTTGATGGTCTGGGACTTGCAGATGTGTGGATAAAATTTTCCGGCGGAAAAGGACGCAGTCATGAAAGAAACCGAATTCAAAACCCTGCACCTGCAGTTGAATGATCGCGGCTGGCGTCTGCGCTTTCATGATGAACTGGAATGTGAATTTCAGCAGCATTATGTTCGTCGCTATTACACACACATGCAGATCGCCGGAATCATAGGATTGCTTGCTTTCCTAGCCTGCGGTTTACTCGATCTGATCTGGATGCCTGAGATGGCCGGACGAACGTGGCTCATACGGCTGGTGGCGGGAATACCCATGGGTGTTCCTTTGCTGCTAAGCTTCTGGAAACCATTCAAGCGAAGAATAGGCAAAAAATATATGCAATTCGCAATTTGCATCTTTGCCGTAGCTGCCGTAGGCGGGCTGATTTTGATTTCGCTGAATTCACTCGAACCTTATAATCATTATTACTTCAATGCTATCACTGTGGCTATTGTTATGGTGTTCGTCCTATCACGCATACAATTCAAATGGGGTGTAATAGCCGCAATTGTTATGTGGTTCTCTCTTAATATAGGACTGATCTGGTTTAATCCCATGCATAACAAATCGGCTATCATAGCCATTACCAATTATATGTTTTTAGGTTCGTCCATCAGTGCGCTGATAGGCACTTTTCTGATAGAACGCAGCCTGCGACGAAATTATCTTCAATCTCGTTTGCTTTCACTCGAGAAACATGACCTCGAAGAATCAAATCTGATATTGCAATATCTTTCCGCCATCGACGGCCTCACCCAAATTGCCAACCGTCGCAATCTGGATAGAAGCCTGTCCATCGAATGGCAACGAGCCAGGCGTAATCACGAACCCATCGGTTTCATCATGGCCGACATTGATCACTTTAAGATATTTAACGATACCTATGGTCATCAGGCTGGTGATGAGTGTCTTCGTATTGTGGCCTCATTGATTAAAGATTATGCACGCCGTCCGGGCGATTTGGCGGCGCGTTATGGCGGCGAGGAGTTTGCCCTGGTGCTCAGTAATTCGACCGCGGAACAGGCGGGAACGATTGCCGAGCAAATTCGTAAACAAATTATGGAAACGGTGATAAAGTATGAAAAATCCGTCTCAACCCATATCACAGCGAGTTTCGGAGTGGCAAGCATGATGCCCTGTCAAGAGCTAAACAGTCCGGAGTCATTGATTCAGGAAGCTGATCAGGCAATGTATCGTGCTAAAAAATTGGGTCGCAATCGTGTTGTGGTTAGCGGGCAACCTGACGATAAAGTGCTTTAACTAAAATATTCTTACAAGTTCTCAATCTCAAGACCATTTGCATCATTTATAGTTCTGCTTATAGGATAAGATCTTGGATTTGTTTTCCGGATAAGCGATAAAGTTTTTATCTATCGTACTGATATTTTCCTGGCGGATAATCATCTCGATGAATGCAAAAAACTTTCGTTTGAACTCGCTCCAGCTTTTTACCTTCAGCGTATGATGTAAAAGAAACATCGGCCTGCAGTGATACATGATATAGGCCTTCTTCGTCAGGTAATCAATCTCTTCATTGGTTAAAGTAGTCCATGGTCGCGGCAGCGGTTTTTCTTCTATATTGCCGAGTATATACTCACGCCAGTAATCCGATCCCGTATCCTTAACCATCTGCCGCCAGTATGGTGTTAGCGGTTTAGCCGTGAGTTTGGAAAACTGTACGTAATCAAGATTCAATGACTTGGCAAATTTTACCGTTTTACTGAAAGTTTCCTGCGTTTCACCCGGTGAGCCGACAAGGAAAAATCCCAGCGCCTTTATGCCGACACCTTTTGTCGCTTCAATCGTATTGCGAATTTGTTGCAGACTGATGCTCTTATGAAGCCTGTCCAGAATCTCCTGGATACCGGACTCAATCCCAAAATATATTCGTGAACAACCGGCTGCTTTCATCTTGCGCAGCAGTGTTTCGTCAACCAGATCAACGCGGGTCCGACACGCCCATGAGATATCGATCTGACTTTTGATCATTCCATCGCAGATGGCTTCAACACGTTTACGGTCGATGCAGAAATCGTAGTCAAAGAAATCTATCTCCCGAATTTTATATCGGGTGTAGCATTCTTTTATCTCCTTGAGGACAGTTTCAGGACTGCGGGGATTATAGGATGTATGGCCTGCTTCACAAAAAAGACAACTATTAGGACAGCCTTTGCTGGTCACCATGACGGTAAAATTCTTTCTCTCCGTCGTAAACTCTGCGTAAAGATCATTCGGCAGAAGATGACGCGCCGGATTCGGATAATCATCAAAATTCGGGTCCTCGCCATACGGCGTCATTTCGATCCGGCCGTTCTCTTTGTAGATCAGCCCGGGAACATCGTGAAACCGGCGCTGTCCCTCCAACTCCTTAAACAGACTTGGCAATGTATGATAAGCGCTGTTGAAACAGCCGAAATCAGGCCCCTCAACAGAGACGGATTCCTGCGGATAAACTCTCAGGTTATATCCGCCGATAATGACCGGCACCTTGAGATTCTTTTTGAGGAACTGCACCCATTCCAGCGTTTCACGGAACATATAGGTCGTCATCATAAAGCCAAGAATGTCCGGCTTCCATGCTTTCAGACGGTCCAGCACGTCCTCTTTGGTCAGGCGCAGCGTACGGGCGTCAATGAGAAGCGCATCGTGCCCTGCCCTCTCGGCTATCGCGCAAACCCAGGCCATGGAAAGAGGAGGAAACAGCCCGAAATAACGCTGGACGACCCTCAGATTTTCTTCATGCAGTTTGTATTTGAATGGATTGAAAACGCAGGCAATCCTCATGTGTTATTTTCTCCCGGTTTCTTATTCCTATAACATGCCATCGGATTATGAACAAGCGATTCGCGTCGATTATAAAAACGGACATCATGCATCATGAGAAACATCACCCCTTTCATCTTTTTTATCTTCCCAAAGATTGTTCAAGAAAGGTTTCACAAAAAACAAGCCAAGCAAAACAGGAAGAACACCGTCAACAAAAGTAATTAATAAACTCCCAGCTAATAATTTCTCCGGAATCGCGTAACCGGAAAAAAGAAACAGAATAGCTGTTTCCCTGATTCCCAGTCCCCAGTAAGTTATGGGGAGATACGCGACGAGAATAGTCGCGGAACCAAGAAGCAATAAGGCGTCAAGAGGAATCTCTATGCTAAGAGATTTTAATATGACAAAAATTATTAGTAATTTGGAGCCTTCGATTCCAGCAGAATGAAGAATAATATTTCTTATTGCCTGAGGATCATATTTCTCTATTAATGACGTTAATTCTTGCGGAAGTTTCCGATATTTTTTTACACACCGGATTATTAACAGGGGAATCTGTCTGAGACTAAAAGGCGTGATTAAAAATAAAATCAGCAAGAACACGACGGCATAAATAATTCTTTGAGAGGGATTATGAAAATAAAATACGCCTCCGCAGGAGTAAAAAAGAATCAGCACGATAAAACTAAAAACATAGCCGGGTAATAGCGAAAACAACCCCTGGGGATAAGAAAGGTTATGTTTTTTCTTCATGTAAGCGATTATAGCCAGTTCTCCCACTTTAAAGGGAAGAATGCCTTTGATGGGATTGCAGCCCATCCTGATGATAACAGCCTCAAAAAAAGAAAGTCGGCATCCCATCGCCCCGACAATGGCTTGATAGCGCGCGGACGAGAATACAACGTGAGCCAGCAATGAAAACAGAACCCCTGAAGCAAGGAATCTGATGTCGGTCTGCTGAATCAGAACGATTACATCCGTAAATTTTATTCTGAAAAAAAGAAACACAAATATGGCGATGGTTAAAAGCCACGTCAGCGCAAATCTCAACACGGCCTTATAGCGTGAGGTCTTTGCGCATATCAAATTGTTATGATTTTTAGTGTTCATGTGATTATTTTCTTTCCGTGGGAGAAAGTATAGAAATGTGATTCTCTATTGTCAATGGATGTTTTGCTTCGAAAGCAATGGCCGGTAAGACGACATGGCTATTCATGTCATGAATGCAGATAAGTATTGTGTGCTAAAAAATCCGGACTTCACCATAAGGGAAAGGTTGTCAGTTTATAAACTTCTTTTTTCCCAAACTCTGCGCAGGCGCAAGGAATTGCTCACCACCGAAAAGGAACTCAACGCCATTGCCGCGGCGGCAAATTCAGGATTCAAAAGTATTCCAAAGACAGGATAAAGAACTCCCGCGGCGATCGGAATACCGATAACATTATAGAAAAACGCCCAGAAAAGATTCTGTTTGATTACGCGCATTGTTACCTCTGAAAGGTTGATAGCTTCCGGCACACCAAGCAAATCATCGCGGATTAAAGTTATGTCGCTGGCTTCAATGGCCACATCCGTTCCCGCGCCAATGGCAATGCCGACATCCGCCGCCGCCAGCGCCGGGGCATCGTTGATTCCGTCACCGACCATGGCCACAACTTCACCCGTGGCTTGCAGATTTCTTATTTCATCAGCCTTGTTGCCCGGAAGAACATCAGCCAGCACTTTCTCAGTGCCCAGTTGAGCGGCAATGGCTTTAGCAGTACCGGCGTTGTCGCCGGTAATCATCGCCACTTTCAATCCCCTGCCCTTCAGACTTTCAATGGCTTGTTTAGCTGAAGCCTTCGGCGTGTCGGCCAGAGCGATAAGGCCAATCACTGTTTTTTCCAAAGCGACGTACACAACAGTTTTCCCTTCATCGGCAAGGTTGGCCGCCTTCGCATCCCAATCATTAACAAAAACGTCTTCGCTGGTCATAAAAAAGCGATTGCCGGCAAGACATGATTTGTTTTCGATAAACGCTTTCGCCCCCATGCCCGATACCGCCGTAAATTTATCAGCCGCGAGAAAAGTAATTCCATCGGCTTTTGCTTTTTGCAGGATGGCCTGCGCCAGCGGATGTTCGGAATTTTTCTCCAGCGCCGCCGCGTAGGAAAGAACCTGCTTCTCGTCAAAACCATTCGCAGCTGCGATATCGGTTACGGAAAGTTCCCCTTTAGTCAACGTCCCTGTTTTATCGAAAACCACAACGGAGAGTTTATGTATTTTTTCCAGCGCCTCGCCGCCCTTGATTAAAATACCGCTTTGCGCGCCCAGTCCTGTGCCCACCATGATTGCCGTCGGAGTGGCCAGACCCAAAGCGCAGGGGCAGGCAATCACCAGTACGGAAACAAAATTTATCAACGCCCGGCTGAAATTGCTCTCGGCGGGGAGAAAATACCAGACGGCAAAAGTAACAAACGCGACAAAAAACACTGACGGGACAAAAACGGAGGCAACTTTGTCCGCTAAGCGCTGAATCGGCGCCTTGGACCCCTGCGCCTCTTCCACCAGACGGATAATTTGCGCCAGAGCCGTTTCGGCGCCCACGCCTGTCGCCCGAAAAGTAAAACTGCCTGTTTTGTTCATCGTGGCGGCAAAAACCTTTTGTCCGGTTTTTTTGGTCACCGGTATGCTTTCGCCGGTCAGCATGGATTCGTCAATCGTGGATTCGCCCGACACGATTATTCCGTCAACCGGAATTCTTTCTCCCGGTTTGACCAGCAGGATATCGTCAACAAGAACTTCTTCCACGGCAACTTCAATTTCTTCATTCGGTCTGATCAAATGCGCCGTTTTGGGCTTCAGATTCATCAGCTTTTTTATCGCCGTGGAAGTCTTTCCTTTTGCTTTGGCTTCCAGAAGCCTGCCGACAAGGATAAGCGTGACAATCATTGCCGCCCCGTCATAATAAACATGAGGCATCACGCCGGCAGTCATAAAAAAATGCGGAAAGAAAGTCGCCGCGGCGGAATAGGCGTAGGCCGAAAAAGCGCCGACAGCAACCAGAGTGTTCATATCGGATGTTTTTTGCAGCGCGGCTTTATAAGCGCCGGTGAAAAAACGGCTGCCCACCCAGAAAACGGCGGGAGCGGTCAAAACAAACATGACCAAGAGCATGGTTTGACGGGGAATGAAATGCAAAAAACCAAACCAGTGCTGCATTGAACCCAGAAAGATTATGACGCTCAAAACGGCGCCACAGATAACTTTTGTTTTCAAATCTCTTAATTCTTCAATGCGTGACGCTTCGATAGGATCGGCAATATTATTTTTAAGTTCACCTAGAAATTCATAACCCTGTTCGGTGATAATTTTCTGAAGTTCTTTAATACCGCCCCACTTCGTCTCATGAACAACCGTTGCACGTCCCGTTGCCAAATTGACATTAGACTCAATGACACCATTGACTTCTTTAATGGCGTTTTCCACGCGCCTGACACAGGCCGCGCAAGTCATTCCACCCACGGCAATTGTTATTTTTTCGCCTTTGGCCATTTTTATTCAACAACCTCATATCCGGCCATCTTTATCGCCGCTTCAACAACCATGGGATCAACTTTTTTTTCTTCTTCATACGTTGCCACACCGCTTTTTAAATCAACGTTAATGTCTTTTATCCCTTCCACGGCGCTTAATGCTCTGGAAACAGCCATAACGCAATGCTGACAACTCATTCCTTTTATTTTTACACTTCTCATATAGACGCCCCCTTATTTTCTGGTTAATTTATGAACTTTTATGATAATAGCAATACCAAATATTTGTTGCTGGGCTTTTTTTCATATCCAGCATCACCATATCTTGCTTGATTTAAAATTTATTCTGTATTATGGCATAATCCAATATAGCAACACAACTCAAGCTTTGAAAACTGAAGGTGACAAATGATCATTCGTTGCTGGGGTTCCAGAGGTTCGATACCTGTTTCCGGGAAAAAATACTTGCGCTATGGAGGGAACACAACCTGTCTCGAGATCAAAACAAAAGATGATAAAATATTAATCGTGGATGCCGGTTCCGGTATTCGCGAAGCCGGCAATGCTTTGACAGCGGAAGCCTATCACGACTTTGCTCTCTTATTGACCCATGCTCACTGGGACCACGTCATGGGATTTCCGTTCTTTAAACCCATTTATTCTTTCAGAACAAATTTAAATGTCTGGGGCTGCCCTTTTGCTCAGGCTTCCATAAAAGAAATACTCCAACGTGTTATGGCTTCTCCCAACTTTCCCATAAAATTTGAATACATCCGGGCCAAGATATCATACGAAGATTGTTTTGAATCTTATCAACTTGGATCAATGTCCATCACACCCATCGCCTTGAGCCATCCGAACCGAGGCACAGGTTATAAGTTTGTAGAAAACGGGAAAACTTTCGTCTTTCTTACCGATAACGAACTGGGGTTCAAACATGAAGGCGGACTTGATTTTCAGGATTATCTCGAATTTTGTAAAGGCGCTGATTTGCTCTTCCATGACGCTGAATATAAAGAAGAAGAATACAAAAGAACCAGAAGCTGGGGACACTCCATGTATAAGGATGTTCTGCGTCTCGCGCTTGACGCAGGCGTAAAACAACTGGGTTTATTTCATCACAATCAGGAAAGAATTGATTCCGAAATCGACGCAATCGTGAGTGACTGCAGTAAAATAATCAAGAAGAGCGGCAAGAGGTTGGAATGTTTTGCCGTCGGCCAATCCATGGAATTTAGGCTTTAATGTTCATAAAATAATTCTATAAAAAAACATGTTTTTTACCCTGCACATTTTACTGATGGCAATATTTTTCCCGGGTATTATTTTCGGTGTGACTATTGCCATGTTTTTTCGTAAGAAAAAAAACTGGCTGAAAATTCATAAAACAGTCAATTCATCAAGCCTTGGAGGGATAGCCGCGGGAATAATTATGGCATTTATTTATATCTCCGGTTCAAGCGGCAAACATCTTAGCGGATTGCATCAGATTGCGGGATTGACGTTCTTCATCCTTGCTTTCATCACGGCACTCATAGGATTTTATCAATTGAAAGCAAAAAACAAACCGGCATTGAGAACTGCGCACCGCTGGCTGGGGCGTTTTTCCCTGCTGATGTCCCTGGCGGCGGTTATTCTGGGTCTCAAGCTGATCAATGTCATTTAACCTGATCTTGTCATCTTTTTTTCATATGATTTTTCTTCCCACGACCAGCATTGAAATGAAAAAACTAAAATGGGACAAGCCAGATGTGATTCTCGTGACGGGTGATGCCTATATTGACAGTCCTTTTATCGGCGTTTCCCTCATCGGTCGTGTTCTAGCCAATGCGGGATTCCGGGTCGGCGTCATCGCCCAACCTGACTGGCAGAGTGCAACAGACATTTCCCGTCTGGGAGAACCCAACCTTTTCTGGGGCATTACAGGTGGCTGCATGGATTCCATGGTCGCCAATTATACAGCAACAAAGAAAAAAAGATTCAACGATGATCTGACTGCGGGAGGAAGAAATAACCGCCGTCCCGACCGCGCGGTTGTGGTTTACGCAAATCTTGTTCGCCGGTATTTCAAAGAAACCAAGCCACTGATTTTGGGCGGTGTCGAGGCGAGCCTGCGTCGTATCGCCCATTATGATTACTGGTCTGATTCCATAAGGCGATCCATTTTATTTGATGCACGCGCCGACGCCCTGGTTTATGGAATGGGTGAAAAGGCCATCGTGGAATTGGCAAGAAAAATTCAAAACAACCAAAGCTTTAACGACGTTCAGGGGATTTGCTATATTGCGGCCGATGCTCCATCCGATTATATGGAATTGCCTTCTTTTGAAGACGTTATCGCTGATAAAAAATCTTTTATAAAAATGTTTAATATATTTTATCGAAACAATGACCCTCTCACCGCTCATGGTTTATTTCAGAAACATGGTTCCCGTTATCTGATACAAAATTCACCTCAGCCGAATCCTACTGTAAAAGAACTGGATAATATTTACGCGCTCGATTTCACCCGCAATGTCCACCCTTTTTACAGCGCTCAGGGCAAGGTCAAAGCGATGGAGACGATTAAATTTTCCGTAATCTCCCACCGGGGATGCTATGGCGAATGCAATTTTTGTTCTATAGGCCTGCATGAAGGAAGAACGGTCATCAGTCGAAGTGAAAAATCAATAATCGATGAGGTACGAAAGCTTAGCGTTCTTCCTGATTTTAAAGGCTACATTCTGGATGTGGGCGGCTCCACCGCGAACATGTACGGTATCGAGTGCCGGAAAAAACAAATACACGGATCTTGTAACAACAAGAGATGCCTCTATCCGCAAGTCTGTACAAGTTTAAAGCCGGATCACAGCAGACAAATAAATTTATTAAATACTTTGCGAAAAATAAAAGGAATTAAAAAAGTATTTGTCGCATCCGGCATCAGATACGATTTGCTTCTCAAGGATAAAAAACATTGCGTGGTCTATATACGGGAATTGGTTAATCATCATACATCCGGCCAATTGAAAGTGGCGCCTGAACATTGTGTTCCGGGGATATTAAAACTCATGGGTAAGCCACAAGCCCTTTCGTTATCGAATTTCAAATACCTTTTTGAAAAAACCAAAAAGTCATTAAAACAAAAACAGTTTCTTACCTATTATTTTATTGCAGCCCATCCCGGATGCACTGAAGACGATATGCGTGAACTCAAATCGTTCGCTCAAAAAGAATTAAAAATAAATCCGCGGCAGGTGCAGATCTTTACACCGCTTCCCTCAACGTATTCCAGTGTGATGTATTACACAGAAATGGATCCGTTTACCGGAAAGAATATTTCTGTTGAAAAAAGATTAGATCAAAAGCGGAGGCAAAAAGATATTATTGTCGGCAAAGCAATCAAATAACGTTCACAATCACATCGCCTTACGGGTAAAAATATCATTCTACAACTTAATATTTTGCAAGCCAATCAACCACCAAAGGGAAGTGATCTTTCTCGGCGTCTTTATGCGTCAGCATCGTGACATGATTATAATTGTGGAGATTTCCGCATTTTTTACCCAGCAATACATATTTCGACACGTGCTTGCCCGATTCATTAATGGTTAAAAGCACATCTTGCCGATGTCCAAGACATTGGTCATTCAGGGCGGCGAAATACAGAGTCGGCGGAAGCACCACTTCCTGGGCAGCGTTGCCATAGTTAAAACCGTCAAATGGATCAATCCAGTCTTTCATTCTTATCCAGATTGATGTCCCTAGCCTGGTCAGCGCAGGTTCGTCATCGCTCACAAGACGGGCAGAGGGGAAAAATCCGAATAGACGAACCAATAAACTGCCCAGCAAAGTATAAACAATATCGATTTGAAAGATTCTCGTTGGATTAATGGCGTTTACTCTTCGTTTTGATCCAAAATAAACCATACATTTTACAAGGTCGCGATACTTTGAAAAACGCAGCAGATGCGAAGATGTTAAAACTCCTCCCCATGAATGGCAAACCCAACGCTGTGGAACCTTTCCGCGAAGCGAGATAATTTTTTCAATAAAGGCCGGTATATCTTCGGTAATGGCCTCCGTTTGTCCGTATTTCGAATTTCTGTTCACATGCGGTTTGCTTCCACCTCTTCCGCGCAAATCCCCTATATATACATCGTATCCGTATTTTGCCAAATAAGGACCGAGTCCGCTGGTGCCGGAGTTTGAATAAAACATTCGACCGTTTTCAGCAGAACCGTGCAACATAAATATCGGAAGCCCATCCGGATTGACGTAGATGTGCTTGAGATGAAGACTGTCATTATGATCAACGGGAATCATCAGCGATTCCATTTTGAGTTCGCCATTGATCTGTTCCGTGAGAGGGCGTTTTTCTTTCATTATTAATAATATAAAAGTGTGAATTGGACTGTCAAGAAAATGTTTACATTCATATGAATCTGAATAGATGACAGCATTCCTTTTATAATTTATGAATGAATATGATATGCATTGGAGAAATTTTTTAAAAAACAGGGGACTCTATTTCTAACATCGCATGCTACATGCATATGTGCCCTTCAACTTGTCCACTAAAACATATTCTGTTTTCCAAGTTTTATTCTCTATATTTATGAATGATAAACATTTAGGATCAAGGATTTCAGAAAGACACTTCTTCTTTCCCATTGACTTGCCGAACTTATTTCCCCTATAATCAAAGCATAAAAAATATAATATCTCCTTTATAACTCAAACCTTCTAGGATTGTCATGATTTCGAGACGTGATTTTTTAATACAACTGGCGAAACTTGCCCCGCTGATCGGCGGCACTGGCGCTCTTCTCTGCGACCCGGCCTGCCTGACCTATCTGTTTGGCAATCATCATGGTTTGGCTTATGGGGGAACATACCTGGATGAACTTATCAAATCGGCGCCGAGGGCCCGTTACTGGACTCCGCTTAATACAAAAAATTCAAAAGGAGAAAAAATTGTTAAATGTCTCCTTTGCGCCAATGGTTGCGCCATCTCGGAGGGACAACGGGGAAGATGCCGGACACGCATGAATGTGAACGGCGAACTGAGAAGTCTTGTCTATGGTCGCCCTGTCTCCATTCATCTTGATCCGATCGAAAAGAAACCCCTGTTCCATTACCTGCCCGGAGCGGCGGCATTTTCAATTTCCACTGCCGGATGTGTGCTCAAATGCAAATTCTGTCAAAACTGGCAATTATCTCAGTCATCACCGGAAGATCATCGGGTCTCATTTACTCCACCTGCCAATATCGTTGCTGCTACGAAGGCTCAAAAGGCTCCCGTCATTGCTTTCACATATAATGAACCGACTGTTTTCACGGAATATCTTACCGACATCTCCCGGGACGCCAAAAAGCTGGGAATCCACTGCGTGTTGATCAGCTGCGGCTTCATGAATGAAGCTCCTCTTGCTGAAATGTGCAACGTGCTTGGCGCAATCAAAATAGACCTGAAAGGGTACAGTGAAGATTTTTACCGCTATGCGTGCGGGGCAAAGCTGCAACCGGTTCTCAAAAGCATCAAACAGATAGCCAAGAGCGGTGTTCATCTGGAAATTGTGAATCTGGTTGTACCCACATTAAACGACTCGGACAAGATGATGCAAGGTCTCATAGATTGGGTATTGGGAGAAGTCGGCCCCGATGTCCCTCTCCATTTCAGCCGTTTTCATCCTGATTATCAAATGCAGAATCTTCCGCCTACGCCGCTTGCCACCCTGGAACGCGCCTATAACATGGCCATGAGTAAAGGAATGCACTATCCTTACATCGGCAATGTACCGACCCATCCGGGAACCAAGACCTACTGCCCGAACTGTAAAAAAGTTCTCGTGGAACGACAGGCATTTTTTACCATCGAGATGAATATCAAAGATGGAAAATGCAAGTTTTGCAAACAAAAAATCGCCGGTGTCTGGGCAT
>DJVN01000285.1 GCA_002441205.1 Syntrophaceae bacterium UBA6255
TTATTTCTTTTTTAAAAATTCATTGGGTGCAATGTGGGCCTGCTTGAGAATTGCCCTTAATGTGCCCTCCGGCATGTCGCCGGCATGATTTGGAATAGTCGTGTACAGGTTACTGGATGGATTGTACCAGACTTCATGGCTTCCAGCGGCGTGGCGATCAAAAGCAAAGCCAAAGAGCTTGAGACGCTTTACTATTTCACGATAACGGAAACCGGATAATCGGCCCACTTTATGCGCTCACAATCATGGGATAGTCGAAAGAATTTTTAATTTTGAAGGATTTGACTTTGCTTTGCCGTTGGATTTTTGCTTCCATTAACTTTTTAGCAACGTCGCGGGCAATTTCCAGTGTTTCAGTAACGGTTCGTCCCTGGGCAACCAAACCCGGCGCATCTTTTGATGTAGCCAGATATACACCTTCGGGCAGTTTCTTGATGTGAATATTGATAATTTGCTCCATGTCTGCTCTTAACCTGTCGTTAATTTTGAGATATTCTTATTGTAAATCTGCAAGAATGTCAAGTTTGCCTTTCTGGAAAACTTAATATGTCCTTGCCTGTTTTCATAACTTTCAAGCCTTTTTCTAAGCTCGCCAGTATCTTTTTTGTCCTTATCCCTCAACTATGCCGCATAAGGCTGTATTTCTTGCGTAATAATAGTTGCCGATAATTCACGTTCCGATTCCAATTCATACCGCAACTGTAAATTCATCCAGAATTCGGCGGAATTACCAAAAAAGCGCGATAACCTCAAGGCCGTATCGGCTGTTATCCCTCGTTTTTCCAACACAGCTTCGTTAATCCGGCGGGCGGGAACATGAATGCTTGCCGCCAATCGATACTGGCTGATCCCCATTGGTTTCAGGAATTCTTCCAGTAATATTTCACCGGGATGAATCGGCGGAAAATCTCTTTTCCCCATATTGTTCCCTCCTTAATGATAATCGACAATTTCGACATTGTTTGCGCAGCCGTCCTGCCATTCAAAACAAACTCGCCATCATTGATCATTGATGCGGAGGCTGTGCTGCCCTTTCCTGTTGCCTGTCAATGCTTCAAGCCTGTTTCCCGGCGGTATCTTTAAATCATCCAAATCTTTCGCGCCGCCGCTTTTTGAATCAATTGCGGCAACATTCTTGAAAGTCACACAACGCGCCTTATGCAATTTGCAGAAGTTATTTTATCAAGAACTTTCACGCATCCGATAAAACCGCCTTGCTCAACGCCGTGATGGCCGGGGGTATATCCGCATCCGGAGCAAAAAGGCAAGATTCGTGGAGATGATTATGTTCCGTTTCTTTTTTGCCGTATAGAATTAAATAGGAATCATCGCAGGCATCTCCAGCGCCGTTTGGGCCATAAATTTTTTCTATAAAAACAGGATCAGGTGGAAGCGCCGCCACAACACCGAGAGTGAGTTTATAGTCGCCAAATTGGACAATATCGCCGCGCTTAAATTGACAGTTTTGCTCTTCTCTTCCCCGAAAACAATTGGTTTGGCAATCATCGTGAGCGCCGCGAAAAACGCCGTGCCGATCAAAAATTGCAACAGGATAAGAATACTCAACACGATAAGCCGGCGCTGGTTCAAGCAAGTAACAAAATAGATAAGGCCAACGCTCTGCGGGTTTCACTACATCCAGAAACAAACCGGCGACAGGAATATTGGGAAAAGCCCCCAAAATGGCCCGCCGGAATTTTTTGCCGACGGATGGCCCGTTCGGCTGCCAAAGCGCCGTCAGACGCAGACAACCGTGTGCCGGCACAAACTCATCATCAAAAAAACTATCATGGTCGCCATTTGGAAAACGGACTCCGATGGTGTTATTATAACCCCAATCGGCAATAATTCCGTTCATGCCACCGTAATTATCAGATGCCGTTTCGATGCAGCGCACCGCATCGCCGATTTTCCAGACGCGGTCTTTCATAATTTCGCACCCTGATGTTTTATAAATGTTTGCCTTTTGCTCCGGCCTTGCCGCACTTTTTGCATGTGCCGTTGTAAAAGTTTTGATTACTGCATTCGTCATGTTTACTGCGGTCACATCCCACACTTCCACAATATTTGCACTGATAAACGATTTTACCGCACTTGCTGCTGCTCCTGGTTGTTTTACCTTTACAAGACATGTGTGATTCTCCTTATTTGTATTTGTGCCCAATACACAACGGGCTATTTGTCGCAATTATAAAGTCGATGGCAATACAAAACAAGGGCAATACGTCAATTGCCTGTCGTTAGAAATTATTTTTTTCGTTTTTATGGCCTTCTTTGTTTTTTGTGTTTGACCTCCGCAAAGGAAATGCTAGAATACGAGCGTTATCCGCTCCCATTTCATGACGATAATCGAAGTCCTGGAATGCGTAGGCCGGCGCTGTAACCTTAAGGCCCGGTTCACCGGATAACGCTTTTAAAATTAGATTTGATTAACCGTAAAAAGTCGTCTGTCGCCACAACTATTGTCGTTGAAGTACCAAAATATTTTTTTTCAACAGTTTGTTACAAAATAGGAAACCCTGCCGCAACTTAAAAATCAACATCCTGCCCGTCTTCCTGAATAAACATGACGGACGACAATAGCTGGCGGGAAAGCCCTTTGATTTGCAATTTGGAAAGGATTTTGGAACGGGCGCTTTGCAGAAGGCGGATTTGGCGCAACGAGAGGGCGTGTGTTTTGTGATCGCCGTAAACGACAACATAGACAACATCTCCGATCAGCGCCGCCCTTCCGCGCAGATGGCCCTTGTGCGTGGGGCTGGATAATACCGTTTTGTCCCCTTTGGGCGGATTGGCAAAATGCTCGTTCCCCGCGTCCAAAACTTCACCTTCCGGCGTTACCCAGAAGACCAGGAGCGGCCTGGCGTGAGTAATCGCCTTGATTGCCGTATCCACGGAAGCCTGTTCCAGAATCGCCAAAAACTCCCTGGAATGAACAGGCTTTTTTGATTTTATGGCCATGTCAAACGGCGCGAAAATGTCTTTTTCGTCTTCCCGGAACATGACAATCCTTTCTTGTTCAATGGGCTTTTCTATATCTGATCCACGGATATTCCCAAGGCATCCGCAAGCTTTGCTTTGGTTGCCTTGCGAAGCTTGTTTTCGCCGCTTTCCATCTGGGATAGCGCAGCTTGTGTTATCCCGGCTTTTTCGGCGACGTCCGCTTGTGTCAGGCCAAGATATTCGCGCCATGCCCGCAAAAGCGTCATCCCTTCCTTGATATGCAAGCCGACGACTGCATGAGGAATATAGTCTCCATCAGGAATGCGCGGCTTTTTTGGTGTAATTATCGCGGCTTCTTTGGGATGTTCGCGGGCAAAATCAGCGAACGGCAACACCACAAATGCAGGCACACCACTTTGATAAATTGTTTGTATTTTAGTAAGTTCTATCATCTCGTTTTTTTACCTCCTCTATGTGGATAATCTTAACCGTGTTCGAGACTTCAAAAAATACACGGTAGCGTCCGACTTTCAACCGGTATGGATATTTGTGTTTGGTCAGTTTCTTGATATGCCTGACATCCGGGTAATAACACAAGGTTTCAGCCGTATTGAATATTTCATCCCGCGTATCTTTATCACCGATTTTGGCAAGCTGTTTTGCCGCTTTATTTTTCCAGTCAATTTCATACATAGCTATTTTATAAGTTAAATTATAAGTAAATGCAAGTAATTTATGCTGGTTTCGTCTATGCTGGTTCAATCTGGCGCCGGAATGTTAATGAATTATGCGCCGAGCACATGAATTTCGCCGTAGTCATCCTGATAGAGGGCCGTCATGACGAAATCCGTGACGGCCAGTTTTTGCAGCAAGGCGGTTTTTTCTTCGTCGGTTCCTTGGACGATGTAGGCACGCCCGGCAAGGGAAACAATGATTTGCTGTTCTTCATCAGCGTAATCCCAGAGGTTGATAATGACTTCGGGGACTGACATAACCTGTAAATCCTTTCAAAAGGCGATGAATTATAATTTACCTTCGACTAACCGCTGCTCTTCCGGTGTCAGGCCGTAAAGTTCGTAAACCAGGGAGTCAATCTTGCATTCGGTGCTGGCAATATCATCCTGAATTATCTTTTTACTTTGGCTATCCAGTCCGGTCTGTTGCAAGGCTTTGTGATATTTCAGCATAGCATCAACGAGTGCAACCATGTCGTCGTGCTTCTGCTTTTCGGCGGGGTTTTCAAGGGCGATAGTACGAATGGGGAGTTGTCCTAAATTTACTTTCTTTACTTCTGCAAAAACTCTCCCTTTCTCAGGTACTATTGATTGGTAGACAAAAATAAACAGTTTTGAATTCAAAATCCCAAGAAGAAATTTATGATCAAGACCGTTTTTCAATTCTATGTTGTAAATGTTGTTTAAGTTGCAATACCTGTCTTCATCTAAAGTAGCTCTGATTTTATCTGAGGTTTGCCTAAGAATTATTTTGGTTCTGTCAAATGGAGCTGTAACCCTTGGTTCAGCTAACCATTTTCCATACTTTATAAACCTTTCTTCAATTGGCTTAGTTGTATATCTGTCGATATCTTTGCCAATCAAATATTGTTTAAATATTTCTGATGATTTCGTCTTGCTATCAAAAATTCGTTCTGTAACAGTAGATTCCGTTTGCTTCGGTACACCTTTGCCTTTTTGATAAGGTTTTATCCCCATTATTATTTCAGCTATTTCCTTCAACTTAACAGTAGATATTGAAATCTTTTCTACAAAATTCTTATCCAAAGTTACATTAAATTCACTTCTAATATTTGCTACAAATTCAGATTGCGATTTGATCTTAAAATCGATATCAGCAAAATCTTCCATTTTTCTAATCGTTGCATGGCGCACTTTATGATCTTTTGTAAAGTTTTTAGATATCTGAAAAACACACGTATCACCCGTGTCGGCACTTTCAAAAACTTTATAATTTAAAAGCAATATGTAATCTATGTTGTTCTTAAGTATCAGATCTCGAATATTTTTAAAATAATGCTGCGCAAGAAATACAGCAGGGGTAATATATGAGATACGTCCATCTTGCTTTAAAAGGTTGATTCCTTTTTCGATGAATATCGAAAACATATTTAACTGATACTCATATGAACAATACTTACTTTCAATATAACTTCTGTACTGTTCTTCAAAAACGGATCCGCCAACATACGGGGGGTTTCCTATAACCGCATCAAATCCGCTATCAGCCATAATCGCCTTAAATTCAGTATTCCAGTCAAAGGCGTTGATCTTTAGCTTTTGCTCCATATCAAATAACGAGCCTTGCTGATCATCGTAAAAATCCCGCCCTATCAAACTATTTCCACATTTGACGTTGCCGTCAAGGTCGGGCAGAAGTCTTTCGTGAAAAAGCTCCGTTTGCAGGCTGTGTCTGTTCTGTCCTTCCAGGCATTTCAGAAGCAGCGACAAACGCGCCACTTCCACGGCCTGGCTGTCAATATCGACGCCGTGGATGTTGTTGAGGAGTATTTTCTTGCGCTCCGCCAGCGAAAGCCGATAATTGTCATGGTCATCCTTAATCAGCGGTTTGTTCTTGCCTGTATATTTTTCGGGATTGTTGGCCTTGTGCCAATCCAGATGCCAGTCCAGCAGGCATTGATAAGCGTTAATGAGGAACGCGCCGGAACCGCAAGCCGGATCAAGAATTTTGATTTTCGCGGCGGTATCCGGCTTTTTGCCTTCCAGCAACCGGCCAACTGTGTTTTTTACAATATAATCGACAATATAGTCCGGCGTGTAAAATACCCCGCCCGCTTTTTTGACTTCCGGCTTTTCCTCTACGGTCAGGCCACGCTCGCCGATTTCAATCACCTTGCCCAAAAATCGTTCATAAACCTGCCCCAAAATATCGGCGGGCATGACGGCAAAAGCGTAAGGGCCTCCCGGCCAGTAAAGCCGGTCAATAATTTTTATCAAGGGTTCATCTTCAATGATAATTTTACAAGAAATGTCGTCAAAGTCTTCTCTGTCACTTTCTTTTTTAAAGTGGAAAAGGCCCGAATTGTATCGTTCATCCGCCTGGCGGAAAAGAGCAAGCAACCCTTTGTAAATATTAGGTTTGCTTTTCAGCTTTAAAATCCTGCCATAGCTTTCAATATCCCGGTCTTCGCATATACGCAGAAAAATTATCCGATCGATGGTCTTTTGTACCAATTCATTAAGCAGGCGGGGAGTAAGATCGGCGTTATTGATATATATATTTTCAGCGAGGGCTTGACGCCACTTTTCAATATCGGCTAAAAATAGCGCGTCAACAGTAACATCGCCTTTTGCGCCCTTTTTTACCCCAGGTACGTTTTCAAGGCTTCCCGCAAGTACGCTTTCACGGGAAAAATAACGCCAAATGTCATCCCAGCGGTCAAGGTAATCCGTATATTGGCATGACAGTGACGAAACCATTGCGGTATTGATTTGATCTTCGTCTTTAGGGGCCTTGCCGCGACCGAGATAGACTTGGAATTCTTCGAAATCGGTCAAAATAGTAACGGTATGATTGGCGCTGTAAGCGTACCTGCGGGCCTGAATCGCATGTTTGCATTGCGCCGCGAGATTTTCAGAAGGTTTTTTAGCTTCCACATAAAATTCTTTGCCAGCGCCCAAGTTAAAACGATAATCGGCCTTGCCCTTACTGCCGTCGTCCTCACGCACCTGGGAATATTCAACCTCAACATCATTACTGGCCATTGCCCAGCCAAGAGCGTCAAAAAAAGGATTGAGAAACTTCTCGCGCACGGTTGCTTCATTGTAAGCCCGTTTTTCGCTGGCGGTTTTTTCAGCATATGACCCTTTAAACAGCTCGATCAAACCTTTGACCTTTTCTTTTCCTTCTTCCTTCGTCACGTTGCGCCTCGTTTGTTTTATTTGATAATTGTATTATCGCATCCGTCCATTTCAATCTTCCTAAACGCCGCCTTTAAGCTTTCCTGCGGCAATTCGTTTCTTGGCACGGGCTTCTCCGCCCGCCAGTCTTTTTCGCCGATGGCGCGGAAACGGCGGATGGCTTCTTCTATGGAATGTCTATTGATTTCAGGATCATGGATGACCATATCCAGGCCGATGCCATAGCGATAAGAGCGGTCCTGGGTAAACGATTCAAAGATGTCCGGCGGTTCGTTTTGAATGATTTCTCCGGTAATTTTTTCCAGATAGTCGCGAAAGGTCAGGCCGCCGAATTTATCATAGGTAATGACCGGCCTTTCCAGCATCCGATACATCCGTTGGCCGTTTGACCAGATGGGTTCAAATTTCATTTCTGATTCCGCATTGCGCTCTTCCGGGGTGAGCATGTCCCAGGCGCGGCTATGCGCCAGATCCTCGACGGTTTCCCAAAATGCGCTGGCGGCAGTGACAAGGCATACGTTCCAGATGGTCAACCCGTCGCCACCCAAAAAATAGACATCGGCCCATTGATTATAAATGGCGGGGCGGCCCGGTTCGTCAAGGATGTGGCGGCTGAAAAATTGCCCGCCGTCGCACGCAATATTGTTGCGTATCTTTTGCCGCAGCCGGACAAAGCTGTCGCGCTGTTTGCGGCGGGGCAAGTGGCAGTAGGGCGTCCGTTTATTGTGTCTCATAGTCGGTTTCATATAATTATTTCAATCATGTGACAATCGTTTTCTGGGTCGGCTTGTTTCATGATTTAAGTCAGATCCTCAAATTCTCTTTTTGTTTTTGCTCCGTAATCGCGCAGCACCCGGAGGTAATCCGGCGGTCTTTTCCCGTATTTCACGGCCAGTCTTTCCAGAAATAGCAGCCATAAGTCTTCAGATGTTTGTTCCGCTTCCGTCGGTTTTTCCGGCAACGACAGATCATATTCATCATAGCGATAGTCAAAGTCCGCCCATTGATACAAGATTTCGCCTGCGTCAAACTCCTTGTTGGGATCAGCGCCGGCTTCCAGCAGCATCTTCATAATTACTGGATCTTTGATAATTGCGGCGGCAAAAAGAGGGCCGCTGCCATCATTATTTAATATTCGGGGATCGGCGCCTCTGGCCAGAAGTTCTTTCACCAGGCAGGCCAGTGAAGGATGGCCTTCAAGCGCCGTGATGGCCTCATCAAGAAGCGCTTCTCCGTCCATGCCCCTTTCATTGACATCAGCGCCTGCATCAATCAGACGAATTATCTTTCTTACGTCTCCTTCGTTCATAGCTTGTCGCAGGGGCGTGTCTTGTTCAGTCATCATATCGGCGTCCTTTCCGTATTACGAACACCAAACCGCGCGATAAAAATAAAAGGCGTCAACCTGTTTTGACTTTTGATTAGCATGGCGTTTTGATCTCTGCAAGCGTTGAACGACAACTGTCTGTCGGAAAAAACACAAAAAGATGCTTAAAAACCTTTTCGGATGGAGGTCAGGAGAAGGATTTCTGTCGCTTCGCTTCTTCGAAAAGGCATGCGTGATGCGCTTTACTTCCCGAAATGACATGATAGGGAATTGTGCACTGTCTGTTTTGCCGTCCGGGTTTTTCCTTGCCTGCCTTCGGGAAATGTGTTTAAAAAACAGAGCGAACGAAAAAAATACAGGGTTTCCATGTAAGGGTTTGCATGTCACCGCGAAAATACCCCGTCAGATGGTCAATGGTTTTTTTTACCGCTCTGGTCGTCGGTCTGCTTTTTTTCTGGGAAACTTCTCATTTAAAAATTGAAACGGATATTCTGGAATCCATGCCTCATGATGATCCGGTTCTGGCGTCGGCGCGTCAGGTAATCGGTCATCTGCCCGTTCAGGACAAA
>DJVN01000255.1 GCA_002441205.1 Syntrophaceae bacterium UBA6255
TCCTTCTGGCACCCGAAGAAGGCTTGAAGTGGTGAAGGAAACTTAGTCAATCCCATGTGCGGGAGCGGAACAATAGCTATCGAGGCTGCTTTGATTGCGCTTGCCCGTGCGCCGGGATTATTACTGAATAATTACGGGTTCATGTTTATCAAAGGTTTTCCGGAAGATCTCTGGCAGGGTTTGCGCAGAAAGGCCAGAAACAGCGCCGAAAAAAACTGCCGGCAAAAATTATCGCCACAGACATAGACAAAGAGGCGATATTCGCCGCGAGAAAAAATGCGCAGACGGCCGGAGTAGATCACCTGATCGAATTTAATGTCTGCTCCTTTGAAAAAACACGCATCCCGGAAGGCGGCGGTGTGATAATTCTTAACCCGCCCTACGGCGAGCGCATGGGCGCACCCGCTAATAAAAATCAATACCGCGGCAGGGAGGAATTTTCAGCGGGACGCAAAATCATTCTCCGCAAAGGCGCCGGCACAATCGGGAAAGGCGGTTATTTCCAAGCGACCGGACTTCGATTGCTGGAGACAATTTATCAGGGCATCGGCGATTTCTTCAAAAAAACCGGCGGCGGCTACCGCGGATATATCTTTACCGGCAATCTGGAAATGGTCAAGCTGGTAGGCCTGCGCACCAAACGGCGGCTGACATTTTACAACGGCGAAATCGAATGCCGTCTGCTGGAATACGAGCTCTACGCCGGCAGTAGGAAAAATCTCAAGGGCACTTCATTTCTTATTTTGCCTTAAGCAGCGGCGGCTCATGCCCATAGTTTGCCATACCATTTCAAAAAATTTCGTTATTCCCATCGCCTTTTCCAAACAAAAAAGCCGCCCTCTCGGAAGGGGGCGACTTTTCAAAAACAGTTTACAGATTACAAACGGATAGTTTCACGTCACAGAACGCCATATCCTATCAGCAGGGCAAAAGCGCTCAAAACTACACCTGACCAGATCAAGGCAACCGCTGTATAGCCCATGATGTCCTTGGCGGAAAGTCCCGCTATACCCAGAACCGGCAACGCCCAGAAGGGCTGAATCAGGTTGGTCCATTGATCACCCCAGGCTACCATCATGGCTGATTTAACTGCATCAATATTCATCATCTTTGTCGCTTCAATGGTTATCGGTCCCTGGACGACCCACTGGCCGCCACCGGACGGAACAAACATATTAATCAGACCGGCGCCCCAGAACTGCATCATATAAAAGGTTTGGCCATTGGATATAGACACAAAGCCGCTGGCAATTATCGCAGCCAGACCGGTCCCGACCATTATACCCATGATGCCGCCGTAAAGAGGGAATTGCAGGGCAATGCCCCCGCAGGATTTAATGCCGACGTTCACGGCTGCGATATAATTAATCGGTTTCCCGTGAAAAATAACACCCAAAATAAAGAAAATGAAGATAACGACATTGAGATTCAGGTCGAAGCCCTTGGTGGAAAAATGCCAGCCCAGATAGATCAATCCCATAAGAGCAAAGATAAAATTGATCGTATAGCTGTGATCAATCCGCTGCGCCAGGGTCGGATTTTCCGGCCTTACCTCTGTTATTTTTTCACTGCTGATTGCTTTGGCCTTTTCTTCAGGAAGACTTATAACATCTTCCTCCTTCGGGTTCATCAGCATGAACAGGAAGGGAAGGGTGACGATAATAATCAACGCAGGAAGAAAATTCCAGGCTGCAAAGATTGTGTCGGATACGGGAACAACCATCCCCGTAGCTTTCTCGATAAGATTCTGCGGATGTTTTGCTGTAGCAATCAGCAAGGGGATGGAACCGGACAATCCCATATGCCAGATCACCATGCCACCGTAACCAGCGGCCACCAGGAGCGGGAAATCTGCTTTCCTGTTTCTTTTGGCAATTTCCAGCGCCAGCAATACACCAATAATCAAACCGAAGCCCCAGTTAATCCAGAATCCGATGGCGGCGACAAACGCCACAATCATGACTGCCTTCGCCGGATTTTCCGCCTTGCTGGCCACCCAGACAAGAATCCTGTTCACGGGTGGACTCAACGCCAGAACATAGCCCATCAGCAGAACCATGATCATCTGCATGGTAAAAGCCAGAATGCCGTAAACACCATTGCCCCAGGTCGTTATCACCTTCATGAAGTCGGCATTTGTGGCTATCAGGGCCAGAATGGCCGTCAGGAATGTCAGTAAAATCGCAAACAGGTAAGCATCGGGAAGCAAATGTTTTAAAATAAAAGTAAAAAATGATGATAATCTTCGTAACATAAACCACCTCCATAAAATGAATTATTTGACACCAAAAAACTTCTTTAAAACACCTCCTTTAAATGAATTAGTTTGACTCCGGTAAGCCCTCCTTATGACATCTAATATATAAGGGATAACGGAGCGGCGCTGAACGCTAGAGCAGCGCCGCTCCGTTCGGCTGAAACAGTTTTTTGCTTTTCGTTTCAGCCGAACTCCCTTTTATGTCAATAAAATAAATAGTTACACTAAGCAAACGGGCGATGATGCCCAAAGCGGAGAAGGGGGATGATTTTTCCGGTTTTTCTATCCTGGAGAAAAAATGTTTGGCCAATCCGGCCAGGCTGGTTGATTCTTCGGGAGTAATACTTTTGGGCACCAGGAAAGGACTGATTCGCTTTCCACTTTTTGCTTCAATAATGGCTGGTTTTTGTCGGCTTTCAATACTCATAAAAGACTATTTCCAGCAGCAATTATTTTTGTGTTATCGACTATACCTATCGGTGTTAAGTGATCCCGCGAAAAAACTAAATATTCTAATGAGAAACTATTGTCAAGCCATTTTTAAAAAAGGGGCTTTGACTCCATACGGATACAGCTCTGCAATAAAAGTATAGCCTCCGGCGGCCTTTTTCGCTATAAGACACCTTACATGCGCTCTTTTATTTTCGTCCTGGTTGCAAGAAGAATCCCGGATATTATCAGAAAAATACCGGCAAAATGAAACCACTCAAAACGTTCGCCTAAGAATGTAATTGCCATGACACTTCCAAAAACAGGCATCAGATATATGAACATGCCGGCACGATTAGCCCCGGCAAGTTCGACTCCGCGGTTAAAACAGAGATAAGCTACGACCGATGCAAAAATTGCCACATATCCCACGGTCATGACGCTAGAAAGATTTAACGGCATGGTACGAACATAAACAGTTTCCCAGATATAAGGAGGCAGAAGAGTCAAGGCGCCGAGAATAAAGGTGACGGCGGCGAAACTTAAAGGGTGAATGGAGGGCATCTTGCGCAGCATCACGGAATAGGCGGCATAGCAGACAACAGCGATAAAGATTAGCACATCTCCCCGATGCAGAGACATGGACTGCAAAGCATTCAAATCGCCGTGAATGATGATAGTTAATGCCCCGATAAGTGATAAAAGCACACCTGCCGTCTGAATGGGAAGTATCTTTTCCCTGTAAAAAACAAACGACATGAACACGATCAGCACAGGCATTACTGTTTGGATAAGAAAGGCATTGATGGAGGTTGTCCACTTCAAACCCGTATAG
>DJVN01000171.1 GCA_002441205.1 Syntrophaceae bacterium UBA6255
GAAATTCGGACCGAAGGATTTGTGTTGCGGAGAGCTGGCTTTTCGTCTCGGTTCCTGGAAAGCCTATACCGATACGGTTGAAAAAACGCTGACGGCGTTTGAAAAACTGAAAATTGAAAGAATGGTCTGCTATTGCGGTTCCTGCTACAATTATTTGTCCAACATCTTGAAGAACGTTTATGGCAAAACATTACCGTTTGAATTGATTTCGCTTTACGAGTGGCTGAACGAAAAAAGAGAATCCGGTTATCTGAAACTGAAAAAACCGCTGAAAATAAAAACAACGCTTCATGAATCCTGTTACGTCAGTGAACTGGGGGAAAATTTTGCCCAGAGCCTGCGCGCCCTATATGGTTCAACCGGCGCGGAAATTGTTGAACTGCCTCATCACGGTGACAACAATCTTTCCTGCGGAGCGGCGAGCGTTCTGCGGACACTTAATCTGCCGAAAAGTCTTTTTAAGGAACAGTGGAAAAAATATAATGAGGTTCGGAAAACGGGGGTCAAAGCAATGGCGGTTCATTGTCCCGGCTGCTTGATAACCCTGTCTTTTACCCATATGTTTACCGGTATTAAATTACACTATATGCCGGAGGAACTGCTGCAAGCTTATGGGGATAAAATCACGAAACCCCTGTCCAAAAGAATTCCTCTTTTTGTGCTTGCTTTTATGAAACATCCGACATTCCCTTTCCGGCAGGCGGACGCGGAAATATCCATTGGTTAGTTCGATGGCGGTGATGTTCATAACAAGGTATGGTTGTTGACGGTTCGGAGTATCTGGAGAATGTTCTTGCCATTGCCGTGGGTAAAATTATTTATCCTGAAAATTTTAAGGACGTTAAAATGGACAAAAAGCGGATGAAGTATACTCGTTTTTTCTTGGACGCCCAATTTATAAAAAAATGGAAAAAGCGCACGGCAAGATCGGGGAAAATCCATCGTACCTACGATAAGAACCCTTTCCCCAGCAAGATCGGGCGGAATGATCAAGTTAAGATCCATTCAGAATGTAAACACGTCAGCTTTATGATGGCGACCAAAGGTCGGGAGATAAGCTGACTAAAGACAGATGGCACTTTAATGATGTTTATCTTGCCGGATCATTTCTTCCAGTATTGCGGCGGCGTCACCGACCAGTTGAACGCAGGGGCGTTTTTGGTAATAGTCGGCTGTTCTCGATTCCGGGATGGGGTTATCCGATTTTTCAGTCAGACCAAGCAAATCCCTGCAGATGATGGAGCCATGGATTTCTTTAAACTGATTGGCTAGTTTTTGTATTCGTCGGTAGTGTTCGGTCTTGGCGCGATTATCGTCCGGGTCGGTATAACCCCAAAACATTCCCGCGACCATGAACATGCCGCTGACCGCACCGCAGACCTCGCGGAGCCTTCCCATCCCGCCGCCGAAGGAAGAGGTTAGTTGAATGACGGTGTTTCTGTCCATTTTCAAATCATCGGCAAATGCCAGAAAAACGGCCTGCGCGCAATTGTATCCTTCTTTAAAAAATGCTTTGGCTCTTTCCTCTTTCGTTATCTTTGTCATCATCATCCGGGCAGCGTAATGTGTAGTGATTTAATTTTACGATACAATGTGCTTTTATGGATGCCCAGTTGCCTGGCTGTTTGCGGGAAATTCCAGCCGTTTTGCTCGAGAGCCTTCAGGAGACAGTTTTTCTCCAGATTTTTCAAAGATGTCCCCTTATCATTGTCAATGTTTTTTTCGGCAGCCGTAAAAAGCGATTCCGGCAAGTGTTTCTTCTCAATGAGTCCGTTTTTGCAGAGGATGAAAGCCCTTTCAATGATATTGGCCAGTTCGCGGATGTTGCCGGGATAGCTGTAACTCATCAAAACCGTCATCGCGTCGTCGCTGATGCCGGTGATATTCTTTTTTTGAATGGTGTTGAAGCGATTGATAAAATGCTCACACAATAAAGGGATATCCTCCATACGTTCGCGCAACGGCGGCAGTTTTATCTTGAACACGTTAATCCGGTAGAACAAATCTTCGCGGAATTTTTCCTGACGCACCAGTTCCTCAAGATTTTTGTTCGTGGCGACGATAATGCGGACGTTGTGCTCGACGCTTTTTGTGGAACCCAGCGGTTCAAACGTTTTTTCCTGAATAACCCGCAGGAGTTTGACCTGCATCGCCGGCGTAATGTCGGCGATTTCATCCAGAAATAACGAGCCATTTTCTGCCAGATGGAATCTTCCGGGCTTGTCTTTCTTTGCATCGGTAAAAGCGCCCGCTTTATAGCCGAACAACTCCGATTCCAGCAGTGTATCGGGCAGAGCGCCGCAATTGACGCCAATAAACGGCTGGCGTTTTCGTGGACTCAGGTTATGAATGGCGCGGGCGACCAGTTCTTTGCCGGTTCCGCTTTCTCCTTCGATAAGCACGGTGCTGGCGCTATCAGCAATATCGGGCAGGATATCGAAAAGCTGCAGCATCTGATGATTTTTGGAAATGATATCGGAGAAATAATATTTCCCCATGATGGCTTTTCTCAGGTCTTCTTCCACACTGATGTCGCGGAAAGTTTCCACCGCGCCGAGCAGCACCCCTTTTTTGTCACGCAGTAAAGCGGTGGAAATGCTGATAGGAAACCTGCGGCCCTCGGCGTCAATAATCTGCACCTTTTTATTGACAATCGGTTCACCGGTTTTCATGGTGGCGCGCAGGCAGCAGCTTTTTTCGCAAATGTCGGCTTTGAGGACGTCCTTGCAAAGCTGGCCGATGGCTTCATCTTTCGGGACACCGGTTATTTTTTCCGCCGCCCGGTTGAAAGACATTATCCGCCAATCCTGATCAACGGTAAAAACACCGTCGGCAATGGAATCCAGAATAATGTTTTGTTCATCATTGGAATCAGGCGAACTGACTTTAATAAAAGGTTTTTCTTCTGTAAAAGTTTTTGATGTTTTCATTTATTTACGAGAAATATGCTATTTAATATTGTCAGGAAAAAGCACATTAAGGGACAAGTCCGATACCGTTCTGCCTTCTCCCTTTATTGTTCCTGTTGCGTCAACAAGAATGATTGTTGGAACGCCTTGAACGCCGTATTCATAGGCTACGCTCCCGTCCAAATCCAACAAAATCACTCCGGGGTACGAGTTTTGTTGTGTAAAACGAGACACTCTTTCCACGGATTCATTGATATCTATATAAATGATTTTTAAACCTCGTTGGACATATTGGTCATAACGAGCTTTTAAAAATTTCATTTCGCTGCGACATTGCGGGCACCAGGTTGTTCCGAAGAAAATCACAACGGGATATCCCCTTTGACTGCTCAGTTGAAATTTTTTCCCGTATATATCATGTAGTGTAAAATCTGGTGCGAGGCCGGTTTTATTTTTTAAAAAGCTCATCGGTGGATTTTGCCCCACGTAAAGAGCTATGAGAATCAATAGAAGGACCAAAACGAGTAATAATATTTTTTTATTCATAAACTATGAAACTTTCCCCCTTTTGTAAGCAAATAGCCCCCTTGTATCAAAGTCTTCTTTAATGAGCTTTTCCTCTCATTCTTGTTTGTTTAGTACGTTCCATAAACGTGGTTTTGTTTGTTGTATTATTTTCGTTTTCTATTTTTAATGCTTTGCCGTTGATGAGAACATCGGCTATTTTTTTGTGTGCCGAATCTATTATTCTACCGAATGTCTGGCGGGAAATATTCATTTGCCTGGCCGCTTCTTCCTGATAGAACTGTTCGTAATCGGCCAGGCGTATCGCTTCAAATTCATCAAGATTCAAAACAATCTCTTCCAGATCATCGGCGGGTATTCCCCGTGGTTTGAAATGATTTTTGTCTGGAATTCCGCAAATATTGCGATGGCATTTAGGGCGGGACATTTACTTTTTTTCTCCTTATGGATCATAATAAGCATATGCCCATAACATGTCAAGGAATAATTATTTTAATTACTCAAAAACAAGAATAAGCAGTTGATTAAGATTGCTTTTTTGCTGGAATAAATTTATCGTAATGAAAATTATTCATAGACACATTAATTATTAACAGGAGAAAGTTATGAGCAAAAATTTAGTCATAATAGGTGGTGGAGCGGCTGGCCCATCGACAGCCGCTGAAGCGAAACGCAACGATCCTTGCTTAAACATTACCATTCTGGAAAAAGGAAAATTTGTTTCGTATGCCGCCTGACCCATGCCCTATTACAT
>DJVN01000287.1:0-266 GCA_002441205.1 Syntrophaceae bacterium UBA6255
AGGTAAACCTGCTCGTAGCTTTCGTTGTCCATAAAGCAGTATTTATCGCCTTCCTTGTAGAGATACTGCATTGTTTTTTCCCGCAAATCCGCCTGTTCAAAGTTGTCGACGGAACGGAATGTTCGTTCAAACTGATTTCCATTGATCATGTTTTTGAGTTTGGTGCGGTACAGGGCCTGACCCTTGCCCGGTTTGACGAAATTAAATTCAGTTATCACATAAGGTTCGCCATCGATTTTCAGCCGTAACCCTTTTTTTAAATCACT
>DJVN01000287.1:371-10860 GCA_002441205.1 Syntrophaceae bacterium UBA6255
TTGTAGGTCTAATTATCCTGCCTATACATGGATATAATACCCCACAGCTTGTTGCGGAATTGTTTCCAAAGCTTTCTTTGGGGTTCATTACCGTGACTCTGGCGCTTCTCTAATCTATTTATTGGAACTTGTCAAAAAAATGTTTATGTTTTTTTAAGTCATTTTTTATGGTCTTGGACAGTACATTTAAGGGTATTTTGCCCGCGCTTCCGGGCACGTCCAGAACGTATTGCGGCAGGCAAAGTCCTGAACATTGCTGCCATATTTCCTCCATCAGGGCGATACTCGACTGCGGATCGGTGCGGAAATGCGCGCAGCCTCGGGCCGCGTCGCAATGAAAAAGATAATAGGGGCGGACGGATATTTTTTGCAATCCATTCAGCAAATTCTTCATGGTTTCCAAGGAGTCATTGACGTCTTTCAATAAAACCGATTGATTGGAAACCGGTATCCCCGCTTCCTGCAGCATGTTACAGGCGCGCGCGGCCTCCGGAGTGATTTCCACGGGATGATTGAACTGAGTATTAAACCATAAAGGCCGGTAGCGTTTAAGCATCCGGCAGAGTTCCTTTGTAATGCGCATGGGCATGACCACCGGAATGCGGCTGCCGATACGTATTACGTCGACGTGTTTGATCGCCTTTAACGAAGACAGAAACTTTTCCAAAACAGTATCATCTAGAATAAGAGGGTCACCGCCCGAAATAATAACTTCCCGGATTTGGGGAGATGCGGCAATATAACGAACCATTTCACGAAAGCGGGCTTTTAAACTGGTGGGGTTAGGCCGTGACCAGAAACGCTTGCGGTTGCAGTGCCGGCAATAGACAGCGCAGTTTTCCGTGACAATCGCCAGGCAGCGGTCGGAATAGCGATGAATCAGTTTCGGTACCGGCATGTGCGTATCTTCCTCCAGGGGATCTTCCGGCATTTTGCCGGACAGGGAAATTTCCCGTAGGCAGGGAACGCTCTGCATGAAAACAGGATCGCTTTCGTTACAGCTTTTTATAAGCGATAAATAATAAGGAGTAATTGCCAGAGGATAAATTGCAGTTAGAGATTTGAAACTGTCTTTATCTAAACCGGTCTTTCCAAGCAGTTTGTCCAGAGATTCTATTTTGGTAACACGGTTTTTAAATTGCCAGCGCCAGTCCTGCCAATCCTTTGCCGATGCGTTCTTAAAATGTGAAGTTGCTTTATTCATATATTTACGGTTTACAGCGAGATTTAAAGAGTGACTCCTACCACATAATTTCCCACTTGCAAAGAAAAGGAATGTCATTTAAGGGAGAGTCCAAGCACATTAATTACAAGAATATTCAGGGGAAATGAAGTGGCGGAGATACAAAAACGCAAAGAAAGAGTGGCCATAATGTCGGTAGCCTCCAATTCTTTTCTGGTGGTCTTCAAAGTCATTGTCGGCGTTATCATTGGTTCGGTTTCGATTATATCGGAAGCCATTCATTCCGGTATGGATCTGGTTGCCGCGTTGATCGCTTTTTTCTCTGTCCGGACATCAGGCCGTCCCGCCGATACCGATCATCCCTTCGGGCACGGCAAAATTGAAAACATTTCCGGTTTTGTGGAAGCGCTGCTGATCTTCGCGGCGGCATTCTGGATTGTCTTTGAAGCGCTGAAAAAATTGATTGAACCGCATCCTATAACGTACGCGGGCCTGGGCGTGGCGGTCATGTTTGTTTCCGCGGTAATCAATTATTTTGTTTCCCGCAGGCTTTTCCAGGTGGGGAAAGAAGCCGATTCCATCGCACTGGAAGCCGACGCCTGGCATTTGCGCACGGATGTTTACACATCGTTCGGGGTCATGGCCGCCCTTGGGGTCATCTGGCTCGGCCGCGAATTTTACCCCGCGTACCATATCAACTGGGTTGATCCGCTTGCCGCGATGTTTGTTGCCGGCCTTATCCTGCGAGCCGCCTACAGTTTGACCGTCAAATCCATCCGCGATTTAATGGATGTCCCGCTCCCGCTGGAAGAAGAGAATGTTATTCGCGGCATCATCCGCCGGGAATCTGCGATTTACGGCTTTCATCGTCTGCGCACGCGCAAGGCCGGACATATCCGTTTTATAGAATTTCACATCAAGCTTGATCCACAAATGTCCGTCAATGATTCGCACAATATCACCAAAATACTGGAACAAAATATTCGGGAAAAATTTTCTGAGTCGGCGATTAATATTCATATTGAGCCCTGCGACGGCGAATGCGAAGATATTTGCGTGGCCGGCTGCCTGTTACCGGAAGAGAAAAGGAAAAAATATCACAACACTCACCGCAACATTAAAATGTTTTAAAACCGAAAAGAAGCGAAAATCAAAACAAGCAAATGGGCACATTGATGGGTGGAAGCTTGTTACCCTCGTATAATACCTTTTCCAGAAACAGGCCGGAGGGCGGAGCGGTAAAGTGCGCGGGCATTGCGGAATATGAACACAACATTTTTTCAACATCATGCCTGGAGAGGTTGCCGCGGCCGACCTCGACGGTCACGCCTACAATGCGCCGCACCATTTTCCACAGGAAATGCGAGCCCGAAATGCGCACGGCGACGATGTCGTCAAACTCCTTGAGCCATATCCCTTCAATGTTCACTTTTGTGGACGACTCTTTGTCCATTCTTTTGTCGGCAAACGAGGCAAAATCATGGAAGCCCTGAAATAACTCCAGTGTCTGTTTCATTTTGCCGCAGTCGAGTTTATCCTTGATCCACCAGACATACCGTTTGCCGAAGGCCGTGCGTCTTCGGGAAATAAGATACAAGTAGCTGCGGCTGACGGCATGATGACGGGCATGAAAAAGGGGCGGGGCGTTTTCCACCTTCAGGATGTTGACGCTGGCCGGCAGGTTGTCATTGATGCCCATGCGCAGCGAGTCCGGATGAACTTTTTTAGGCGATTCCAGGTGAGCGACCTGCGCAAGCGCGTGCACACCAGCGTCAGTTCGGCCCGCGCCCTGAACCTTTACGGGAGCGTTTAAACACTTTTCCGCGGCAGTGATGAGAGTATCCTGAACGCTGCGGGCGTTTTTCTGACTTTGCCAGCCGCGATAGTTTGTTCCGTCGTATTCCAGGCAAATCTTATATTTATGCATAATGAGCCTTAATTTTCACCCAAAGGGTACTTCGCCGAAACGTAGTGTACGGAAAATTTTAGAGCGAATTATCCCCGCAGCGAAGCGGAGCGGGATAGAGAGCCTTAATGAACCTCAAAGCTTACAAGCAGCGCGCAGTAATCTTTGTCAGATGAATTATCCCTTAAGCGAAGATTATATGGATGAGCCGTAGCCTTGTTATTTTTCCGGCGCCAGTATTGTCAGCCCGGAAAGATGTTTTATTAATAATCCTTCCGGATCAAGATAGTCTAATTCCTTTCCGGGGTGCAAGGTCGTAATGACAGCCTTCCCGATGATTTTTCGTCCTTCCTTACCGTCACAGTCTATCGTTCGCAGACCCCAGACATTATGAAAAATCAACGCCTGTCCGTTTTCGTCGCCAATGTAAAGCATGATATGTCCTTTCCGCCAGAGGAGACTTAAATAAGGAATGCCCTGGTCAAGTATAACTTTTTCCTTTTGTTCAGGCTCCAAATTCAGCAAATCAATGTACGTACCCATTTTTTTGGCCTGATCTGCCGAATGTCTGGGCAGCCAGATACCGAAAGGAGCAAGAAAATCCCTGGTCATGGCGGAACAGTCACGGTTGCCGTAAAGACCTCCCCATCCGTAAGGTTCGTCAATGAATTCGTTGGCGACGGTTACAGCGTTCAAATAAGTAAAGGGTAGCGGTTTCGGTACGACCACCTGCCGGGACATGACGCCTTTTTTTATGATAGCGTTGTTTTTTTCATTTGCGCTGGCAATGAATATTTCCATGTTGTCCGTCGTCTCTTTGACTAAGGGGAAAACTTGTCCTATATATGTTCTGAGACTGAAATTACCGTCGGTGTCGAAAACGGGTATCCTATCCCTGATGGCCACGGCGTAATGACCGGATTCCCATGTTTTTATAAAATTTTCATCCACGCGTGCGCAATCTTCAACGGGAATCCATCCGAAAGCAAAACTTGTTTCCACCAGCGCCCATGATTTATCAGCGCTGAGATGACAGAAAAGCACGGGAGTATTTGCCGGCACGGAAGATATTTGCAGATTATCAAAAGGCCAGCCGGAGCTGTCGCCGCCCGGTTTGTAAAAATGAGGGTTGTTCGTGGGCATGGCACGCAGGTTTGTTTGTCTGGTCGTAATGGCGTATTGAAGTGCGTTAGGATAATTTTCCAGGAATGCGTTTTGCTGAAGTTTTTTTACCCAGGACGCGGAATGCTTTCTTTTGTTTTCGCCATAGCCGGGACTCATGGAAAAATTGTTGAAAATCAAAGATAATTTTTCCTGCGACGAATGTGCCGGCTTCAGATTATGCCATACTGAAAAGTAAATTTTATTATAATCATTATTCATTTTGGTCTGTGCTTCTTTCTGCAGCAGCAATTTTTCTTTGTATTTGTCTTGCAGATAAGACAAGTGGTTCTGACTTAAATCGGTTACATCCTTCACTTCCTTGAGATAATCCGGTGATTTTAAACAACAGGAGACTAAAAAGAGTGCCAAAATGAAATAAGAAAATTTTATCTTCATGAAAAAATACCTTGATTTAAATTTGTTTGTTTTTATATGCTTTTTTTATGTTTTGAGCAAGATGAAACCGTTAAATATTTAGTTTCTTTTGTAAATAATTTGTGGAATAAGAAAGCCAACCCTGATATAAATGCTCAAAATTTTTTGAGCCGATATGACCGGGCGTGACGTTAGAAATAAAAAATATTTCTTTCACAGGAAGAAGAAGGAGATGAAAAATGGATAGTTTTGTACCCAAGAAGATTTTTTTTACAAAAGGAGTGGGCACGCACAAAGATGAACTGCATTCTTTTGAGCGTGCTTTACGTGATGCGGGGATAGAAAAATGCAACCTGGTCCAGGTGTCCAGTATATTTCCGCCGCGCTGCAAAATGATCTCCAAAACACAGGGACTTAAAGATTTAACACCAGGCGCCATTACCTATTGTGTCATGAGCCGTTGCTGTACCAATGAGCCCAAAAGACTTCTGGCGGCTTCGGTCGGATGCGCTATTCCCTCAGATAAATCATCTTACGGTTATATCAGCGAACATCACGCCTACGGTCAAAATGAAAAACAAGCCGGGGATTACGCGGAAGATCTGGCGGCGGCCATGCTGGCCTCCACATTGGGGATTGATTTCAATGTTGATGAAAGCTGGGATGAGAAAAAAGAAATTTTTAAAATCAGCGGCAAGATCGTGCGAACGCTTAATGTCACGCAGTCGGCTATTTGCCGGGATAATCAGTTCACCACCGTAATTGCCGTAGCCGTATTTATTTTTTGAAACAGGCCTTTAACAAGAAATCAGAGCGGCAATCTTTTGTGATGATAGTGTGCTTCTATGTCGACGAAAGATAATCAGATAAAAGTTACAAGAGGCATCCCTGAGCTGCAAATTCACGATGTCGGTGGAGCAGAACTCCCTTATCTTTATTACGAAGGAGAAGCCCCGCAGATACTTTTCGCTCACGCCACCGGTTTTTTACCCTGGCTCTGGCATCCTGTCATCGAGGAATTAAAACCGCATAAACAAGCCTGGGCGCCTTACATCTGCAATTATCGCGATTGCGATCCGGAAAAGGGCTTGGGTTGGGATGTCATCGCCAGGGATTTAATCAGCTTTTGCAGTTCACAAAACATCAGAGATAATCTGGCTGTCGGGCATTCCATGGGCGCTACGGTGCTGGCCATTGCGTCGGCATTATTCGGTCTGCAGCCTCGTGGCATGATTTTGATTGAACCGATTTTTCTGCCGGAAGTCTTTTACGAAATAGATATCAAACTGAAAGATCATCCACTGGCTTCTCAATCCATCAAGAGAAAAAACGGTTGGAAAGATGAGAACGCGGCGCTGTTATATCTAAAATCGAAGTCGCTGTTTGCCGGTTGGGATGAACAAATGCTACGGTTCTATCTTAAATACGGCATGGAGAAACAGGCCGAAGGAGATTTGAAGCTTACCTGCGCACCCCGCAATGAGGCTGCGTTGTTCATGGGTGGAAAAAGCACCAATCCCTGGCCGTTGCTTCACAAATTAACATGTCCGGTTCTGATTCTGGAAGGAGAACAAAGCGCCAACAAGGCATTTGTGGATTTGCAAAGAGCCGTTTCCTTATTGGCTGACGGCAGATTTCTTTCTGTTGCTGAAACAGGACATCTGATCCCCATGCAGAAACCTAAAGAAGTCGCTAAAATCATACAGGAATTTATAGCAGACGTTTTTTAAAATCATTGACGAATTTCAATAAATATGCAAAATTTCTGAACGTAGGATTTTAAGAATAATCCAAGAGGAAATTGTTTGATGTCTTTTGATGAAGTTAAAAATAACCGTTCCGAAGGTAAGAAAAGTTTGTATCTCTTGATTACAAAACCTTTCGCCATTATCGGCCAAAATGTAATAAGCTGGCTTAACAGCATGGGTGCGGCATCTGTTTTTTTGGTACTGGCTTTACACAAAACCTTTCATCCCAAACAGTTTCACAAGGTTATTCAGCAGATTTATTATATCGGGGCGCGATCCACGACCATCATCATGCTGGTCAGTCTTTTTACCGGTATGGTTCTCGGTCTGCAATCTTACCATGCTTTGGTACAATTCGGGGCGCAGGGATCTCTGGGAACCCTTGTTGCGCTTTCCCTGATCAGGGAATTGGGGCCGGTTCTTACCGCTATTATGATTACAGCCCGGGCCGGATCCGCCATAACCGCCGAAATCGGCGTTCAGCGCATTTCCGAACAGATTGACGCTCTGGAGACCATGCGCATCGATCCTTTTCGCTATCTTGTCACTCCCCGAATCACCGCCGCGATTATCAGCTTTCCTCTGCTCACAACCGTTTTTGATCTCATCGGCATTATCGGCGGATACATTAGCAGCGTGGCGCTTATGGGTTTAAATGCGGGAGTCTATTCACACAGCATTCAAGCCTACGTTGATATGGAAGATCTGACCAACGGCTTTGTCAAGTCGATTGTGTTCGCGGTCATCGTTGCCACCGTTTGCTGCTATCAGGGATATTTTGTGCATATGCGCGAGGACAGCAAAGGCGCCAAGGCAGTCGGTCTGGCAACGACATCGGCTGTTGTTATTTCCTGTGTGTTGATTCTTGTTTCAGATTACGTTGTGACTTCGCTTCTGATGGTTTAGAAAAATATGAACGCACCGCTTATAGAATTTAAAAATATCACCAAGCGATTCGGAGAGCAGACCGTTCTCGAT
Organism: Syntrophaceae bacterium UBA6255; assembly: GCA_002441205.1. Taxonomy (GTDB): domain Bacteria; phylum Desulfobacterota; class Syntrophia; order Syntrophales; family Smithellaceae; genus Smithella. The sequence goes on from DJVN01000287.1 coordinate 7,726, forward strand.
AAGGTGAATTTGCAGATTTACGAGGGAGAGGTCACGACCATCATCGGTCTGAGCGGCTCGGGCAAGAGCGTATTGCTCAAACATATTATCGGATTGCTCAAACCTGACGAAGGAACGATTCTTCTTCGCGGAACACCGATCAATGAAATGAAGAAGTCGGAGCTGGCTGAAGCCATGTCCAAAATCAGTTATATGTTTCAAAGCAACGCTTTATTCGGTTCCATGACGGTTTACGAGAACATCGCGTTGCCGCTTCTGGAAAATACAAGCATGAAAAAACCCGAAATACACGACCGGGTCATGGCCAGAATTGAACAAACGGAATTGACCGAGGCCGCGCAGAAATATCCGTCGGAGCTTTCCGGAGGTATGCAAAAAAGAGCGGCGCTGGCACGGGCATTGATTACCGATCCCCATGTGGTTTTATTTGATGAACCGACAACCGGCCAGGATCCTGTCCGGAAAAACGCGATTCTGAGCATGATTGCCCAGTACCAGAAGAAATTTAATTTTACGGCGGTCATGGTCAGTCACGAAATTCCCGATGTGTATTTTATTTCCAACAGAATCCTCGCCCTTTATGACAAAGCCATTGTCTTTCAGGGTACGCCGGAGGACCTGAGTAATTTTGATCATCCTTTCAACGATGAAGTTATCCGGAGCCTGGAAGGTTTGCAGAAGGAATTAACCGGTCTTTATTCACGGAGGCAGTTTAAACTTTTACATCATACCCAGTTACAAAGAAGGAGGTCGGATGAAAGTTATTGTGTCATAGTTTTCGATCTGTCGGACATGAACTCGATTGTCTCTCACATAGGTTATGATGCGGCACAGGAAACAATTCATTCGATGGGACTCTTTATTGACAAGCATTTTAGCGCCATTGGCGGTTTTTCCACTCGTCGCAAGGTTAATGAATTTGTCACAGTATTGCCCTTTTTCAGTTTTGCGGAGGCGGAAAGTATTGTAAAAGAGTTTATTGAAGATTTTCAGCAGGGTGGAATCAGCAATATTTGGAATGAAAAGCAGAAAAACGCACTTACAGAAAAATGTGTTGATTTCCCGATCAAAGCGGGCATTGCCGAAGGCAAACCCATTGCCGGTATAGATTCAGTTATCAAATTGGCCAAATCTCATCAAAAAGAAATCGGACGGCTTAGATGCGCCGTAAAGGAGTAAACAAATGAAAAAATATGAGATAGAAACCATCGTTGGAATTTTTGTCTTTCTGGGACTGCTGTGCATTGGATACATGACCGTCAAACTAGGCCACGTTTCTTTCCTTGAAGAGGCGTCTTATCCTGTGGAAGCCAAATTCATTTCCGTTAGCGGTCTGAGACTTAACAGTCCCGTGAAGGTCATGGGAATTCAGGTTGGAAAAGTGGAAAAAATAACCATGGATCAGGAAGACCAGAAAGCGGTTGTTAAACTCAAGATTAAAAAAGGGATAAAGATTTACGATGACGCCATTGCCTCCGTCAAGACGGAGGGTCTGATGGGCGATAAATTTATCAGTATTGATCCGGGCGGCGGAGGTTCTCTCCTGGAAGCTAACGGAACCATCATCGAAACACTGGCGCCGATAGATATAGAAAATTTAATCAGCAAATATGCTTTTGGTGATGTAAAAAAACAGTAAAGATATAATGGTATTAGGAGGACGAAGGAATGAAAAAACAATTGGCAGGATTATTAATCACACTGGCGCTTTTGATGTTTGCCATTCCGGTTTATGCCGGTGTCCCGCTTGATTCGGTTAAGAAATGTGTCAACGAGGTAATTGCTTTATTGAGCGATCCAACACTCAAAGCCGAATCGGCCAAAGAGATAAAAAAGGAAAAGCTTCGCGTCCTTTACAAGCAAATGTTCGATGAAATTGAATTTTCCAAACGCACCCTGACGCGAAACTGGAACAAATTCAGCCCTGCGCAACGGAAAGAATTTGTCGATCTCTTTGAGCAGGTATTGGAAAAATCATACGCGGACAAAGTTTTAAGCTATACCAATGAAAAGGTTGAATTCTATAAAGAAACCATGCTTTCAACAAATCAGGCCGAAGTTCAAAGCAAAATTATTACATCGTCCAAAGAAATACCCGTTTTTTATCGGGTCATTTTAAAAGAAGGCAAATGGAAAGTATATGATGTTGTAGTGGAAAATGTCAGCCTGGTTCAAAACTACCGTACGCAGTTCAATGATATACTGGCAAAAGATAATCCTGAGAAATTACTGGAGGTTCTGAGGAACAAGGTCAGCAAACACTGAGAAATAATCTGAGTAACCGCCAAACACGGCATGCAAATTCAGAAATGAATTTTTCCAGACGGGTTGCGTTGTATGAAAAAATATATTGCATGGGTCATATTTTTCAACTTTTTCCTAATGACAGGTCTTGTCTACAGTTTTGACCCGTCGTCAGCCGGTTTACCATCAGACCAATCATCGCCAACATCAGCCTTGCTTGCAGGCGTGTCCAATAAAGTTAAAGCAAAAGCAGGAACAGATGCGAATCCCCTGGAAGAAGAATACACGGAAGACGAGAGCCTTGATGAATACGCCGACAGNNGGATATAAAGCAGCCGTTCCCGAACCGGCGCGCATCAGCGTGAAAAATTTCTTTTCCAATCTTGGTTTTCCCGCGCGGTTTTTAAGCTGTCTACTGCAGGCTGATCTGAGCGGTGCGGCCACCGAGGCAGGGCGTTTTACGATTAACACCATCTGGGGCATTGGAGGGTTGTTGGATCCTTCTGCCGGTAAAGAACTGAATTTAAAGGAACAGGACACGGATTTGGGACAGACACTGGGCGTCTGGGGCGTGGGTCAGGGTTTTTATATTGTCTGGCCGGTTTTCGGACCTTCCACTCCCCGTGATACCGTCAGTATTGCCGGCAATTATTTCCTTGATCCTGTTGCCTATATGAATCCCTGGTCTGCCCGTCTGGGCGTGAATGTCCTCGATAAGGTTAATGCCGCATCCCTGAGAATCGGAGATTACGAGGCGCTGAAAGACGCGGCCGTTGATCCCTATGTGGCGTTTCGCGATGCCTATGTCCAGTACCGTTACAAGAGAGTAAAAGCCAGAAAAGCAAAACTTTTGCCAGCCGTTGAACTGGAGGCGCAGACTGCGCCGGCCGA
>DJVN01000008.1 GCA_002441205.1 Syntrophaceae bacterium UBA6255
AAAATCATATCCGGCGGACAGACCGGAGCAGACAGGGCGGCGCTTGACTTCGCCATTGATCATGACATGTCTTATGGCGGCTGGGTTCCCAAAGGCAGAAAAACGGAAGACGGCACACTTCCCTTAAAATATCACCTTCTGGAAATGCCGACAGACGATTATTCCAAAAGAACATTACAAAATGTGCTCGATTCCGATGGAACCGCAATCGTTTCCCATGGATTTCTCACCGGTGGATCAGCCTTGACCAGGGAATTTGCCATCCAGCACAAAAAACAATGGATTCACATCGACCTGAACGAATTATCCCTGCCGGAAGCGGCAGGAAAGTTTTCTTTTTGGCTGAAAGAAAAAGAAATTAAGGTTCTCAATGTAGCAGGACCCAAAGCCGGTAAAGACCCGAAAATATATGAGGCTGTGTTGCTTCTGCTGCAGGAAACTATAGCAAAAGACAGATAAGTCCCCGTCCGCTGCGCTCCGCTTCGGTGGATAGTTTCCAATCCCGAATCATCGGAATTGGATAATTCGACTTGCGCTTCGAACATCGCAGGCTCGTTTTTAGCGAGTCTCATTACAACCCACGCTTCAAACTTCATCCCGACTCGTCGGGATTTGTTCTCAGCGATTCTCATTACATATCCTTTTATTTTTAGTTGCCTCTAACAGTTGGCAGTTTCCAAGGACACAGGCTCTTTGCGCATCATGGCAACCATCCTTGTTACTTCCCTGATTAAAATAAGCAAATCCCCTGTTGTTATAGGCTTCGATAAAATCAGGCTTAAGCCGTATCGTCCGGGTGAAATCCTCTATCGCTTCCGGAATACGACCCGTTTTAATATAACTGTTCCCACGATTGTAATAAATTATGTAACCGGGTTTCAACTGGATAGCTTTATTATAATCTTTGATGGCTTCCTGATAACGGCCAAGTTCATGATAGATAGTTCCTCTGTTATTGTACGCATCGGTATAATCATGTTTGAGTCTGATGGCATTATTAAGATCCTCAATTGCTTTCTGATATTGTCCAAAATCAGCGTAAACATTCCCCCTTCCATAATACGACTCGGCATAATTCGGATTCAGTCTAATTGCTGTGTTATAACTATCAATGGCTGCGACACTTTTCCCATTTTCATGAAGCGCAGAGGCAAGATTGATCTGCGCGAGGATATTTTTTTTTGTCACCCGTAATGCGTGACTAAAAAGGGTAATGCTGTCTTTCCAATAGCCGCACTGTTTGTAGGTCAGCACGGAAAGGGCAAGGAGGATCATCATCGCCGCCGGAATTAAAATCTTCTTGCGGATTTCTTCACCGGGAAGCATCAAAGGTATCCCCCAGACAAGCATGATGGCAATGCCGATGGACGGCAGATAGGTATAACGATCGGCCATCGGCGCATTGACCTGTATGAGGCCGCTTACAGGAACCAAAGCGCCCAGATACCAGAACCAGCCTACGAATAAAAAAGGTCTTCGTCCCTTGAAATAAATGACCAATAATGTGACGCCCAGCAGGATAAGACCGGATCCCAGGATTTGCCACGGGGGAAATGAGGATTGAAAGGGATAAAAGACGGCTAAATCTATGGGTAAAAGAATTTTTTTCAAATAGGCAACATAGGAGATGAGGGCATTGGCAAGACGCGAGGGAAAGCTTAGATGAGGATAATCCGCTTCATATTGAGCCCTGACGGTGATGATGCTGGAGGCAAGGGTCAGGATAAAGAAAGGGATTTTCTCCATCAAAAGCCTGCCGGGAAGGATTGCCTTGCCTTTAATCGTTTTAAGTGCTTCCTGCCAGCGCCCCAGCGGCCAGTAATCCAGCAGTAAAAAGATAAACGGCAGGGTCACGAGCATGGATTTGGAAAGCAGGCTCAGGGTAAATAATGTCAGACAGATAAGATAACGGGATAGTTTGAGGCTTTCGGCATAAAAAGCATAGGCGTATAAGGACGCCATGCCAAAGAACATGCTCAGGACATCTTTGCGCTCTGCCGCCCAGGCTACGGATTCCACTCTCAGCGGGTGCAGGGCGAACAGGGCAGCGGCAAAGGCCGCGCACCGGGGTGATCGTGTGGTCTTATTCAAAAAAAGAAACAGGAAGATAACGCTGCCGATATGCAAAAGCAGGCTTATCAGATGATAACCGCCGGGATGGGCTCCGAACAGGTTGTAATCCAGCACGATGGAAAGCCAGGTTAGCGGGTGCCAGTTTTTGGAAACAAAGGAACTGAATGCCCATTTTATACTTTCCCCATTCAAGCCTGTTTTGATGTGGATGTTTTCGGTAATGTAGATGTTGTCATCGAAATTGATGAATTCATTGCCGGCTATCCGGCCAAAGGCCGCCAGGCAGGCAACGGTTAAAACGATGATGACAAGACAAGGGTATCTCTTATTCATGACTTCTCAAAACAGCGATACGATATCAAAAATGACCGATGATTTACACGCCTTCGTATCATAAAATGATGGGCAGGTAAAATTGGTTTTACACAGGTGCCGCGTGTACGCGGAATTCACTTTGAACTCTAATCCGAGATGTGATAAAAGAGAAATACCGGCAATATTATCTATCAAGAAGCGTATTCATGTTTGATATCTTTCCTAAAGACGATCGCGAACAGTCCGTGAGAGTAAAACGATTTCTCATGGCCTTTGCATCATACTCCGTATGGGGCTTCATAGCGCTCCTCACTTTTCTTCTGGGCATCACACCGGTATCGATCTATGTGATGCTGGGTTGTTTTTCAGGCATTCTTATCAGCAATATTTTGATATATAGCGCAATCAGATCCGGATTTAACAAACGATTTAAAGATCCGAGTCTGACACTTCCTCAGATGGTCATTGCAACCTTTTGGACCATGGTGATATTGTATTATGCCGACGCGGCCAGAGGAACGGTGCTTATTCTCTATCTGGTTGTATTTGTTTTCGGCCTTTTCAAACTGGATTTATGGCAATTTCTTTATCTATCCGTGTTTGCCGTTTTTAACTACGCTGTAGTCATCATCCTGCTTCACAAAACCAGGCCGGAAGCCGTCATTAATAAAATAGATATATTGAATGTAATCATTCTGGCTCTGGTTCTACCGTGGTTTTCATTCGTCGGCGGGTATATTACAAGGCTAAAAAGCAAGGTGGCCAGATCTCTTTCCGTCATTAAAGAAACCGAATTAAAATTCAGAACCATATTTGACTCTGCATCGGACGGGATTGCCATGCTGGATATTAAAACGGGATTCTTCGTTGCGACCAATGAAAAGATCTGTAACATGCTGGGATATACGCAAGATGAATTTCTTAAACTGAAAGTATCTGATCTCCATCCCCGAGAATCGCTTAAATTCGTATTTGATAAATATGAAAAATTAAACAAGCAAGAATTATCAATCGCCAAAAATATCCCCTTGATAAAAAAGGATAAAACGATGTTTTATGCGGATATAAGCGGCGCCAAGATCACCATGGAAGGCAAAGAATATTCTGTCGGTGTTATCAGAGACATCACCGAACGCAGACAGGCGGAAGAGGCGCTGCAGAAAAGCGAACAGAAATATTTGGAATTAAGCATCACCGACGACCTCACACAAGTTTATAATTCCAGGCATTTTTACGTTCAGATGGAAAAAGAGATGGAAAGGGCAAATCGCTATGAACAGCCTTTGACGCTTCTGTTGCTGGATCTTGATAAATTTAAGGATTTTAACGACACATACGGCCACGTTTATGGCGACTATGTGCTGTCCAGACTCGGACATGTCGTTAAAAGCTGTTTGCGCGATTCTGATTCCGCTTATCGCTATGGCGGCGAGGAATTTACAATCATCCTGCCTATGACAACAAGAGATGAGGGAATGGTCACGGCGCAAAGAATCCAAAATGAATTCAAAAAAGAGGCTTTTATTCCCGTTCCGGGAACAGAAATCCATATGACCATGAGTATTGGCATCGCTCAGTATAAACAAAAAGAAGAGATGAAGGTATTCGTTCATCGGGTGGACCAGCTGATGTATCAGGCAAAGAACAACGGCCGGGATAGAATTTGTTCCGAATAATATTTGTTGCGTTGTTCATCTTTCTTGCAGGGATTACTCATAACAACTCTTCAAATATCCCCATCAAAATATACGGCAATTTTTTTTCGTTTGTGTTATGAATAAGAAAAAACAAGCATTTCTCAAACAGGCTATTTCAACAAAGGAGAATATCATCATGTCTCATGAAATAAGCAAAGAATCGGACGGCCTCGGTATTGTTGTTTTGTTATCCGGAATTGTCGAGGCAGACGAAGTCGATAAACTTCAGCAACAGATCAATTCTGATGAATCATTTCCTCAGCTGCTTTATCAGATATGGGACTTTTCACAAGCAGAAGAAATAAATATTTCAATTGAACAAATCGAAAATATTGCCATGCAGGTTGCTGTTGCATCCAGTAAAAACCCGAAACTCAGAATAGCCATCATTCCCAGGAAAACGTCGCACAACATCCTGGGTAAAACGTTTCACACGTTTGAAAAAGTCTGGGGATCCTATGAATCGAAAAGTTTCATGGATATTAATGCCGCAAGAGAATGGGGCATGAGTCGTCGGAAGTAAGATAGAAGAATCACAGAAAACCATCAGCGCGAGTCATTATCATCCTCCTCAGCTACGCTGCGGAGATAGCTCCTCGAACGCTTGAATGAGCCTTGGCTATAGTCTTAGAGCGAATTATCCCGACACCTTTGGGTGGCAGGGACGAGCTTCTCTATCCCGCGGCGGTCCGCGCCTGGGATAATTCAACTAACAAATTTCAGTTCACTCTGTTCCTGAAATTTGAGTCTCATTATTTTTCAAGAACCTGCAATTCTTTCGCTGTGGTTACTTGCCATGTTTTTTCGACTTTTTGCAGATTGAATTCTACGACCAGTATTTCGTCGTTGCTTTGACCATCAGCACCTGTTGCTTTTATATATGCCGTGGCAATTGCATGTGCCTGTGGAAGCTGGATAGATTCCACCTTCAAATCTTCAAGTTCAACGGAAAGATGTTTGTAGTAGTTTTTCGCCATCATCATATAGGCCGGAATATCTTTCTTATCCATTTGCTGAGAAACTCCATAGCTCTGTATTTCGACCTGACAGATCTCAGATATTTTTTCCTGCACATTTTTGATACGAACAGCCATCGTCAGTTCGCTGTCAGCCGGCGTCCACGTCATTGCTTTGGCTATGGAACGCAATTGCTTCTTAACGGCTCTGGCCTCCCAATCCACAAACAAAAGCAAAACGGCCGCGATTGCCGCAGCAGTGATTAACCCTACTGTCAGGTATTTTTTTGTTACCATAACGGCGCTCCTACAATTCGGATTACAGGCGTCTGGCCGAAAGTGTGTGCCCCGGCAGGCATACTGCGATTGTCCCCCACGACATAAACATGGCCAGGCTTGACGGTTGCGGGGGGAAGATTCCAGTCGCTTTCGCCTGATACATAAGGTTCATTAACTTTTTTACCGTCTATATAAAGACGACCCTCCCTGAATTCCACACCCTGGCCTTCGGTTGCAACAACTCGCTTTAACAGCATAATCTTTTGCCCGGCCATTCGCACCATGACAACATCCGGCGGCGCCGGTTTGGAAAGTATATAGCGCAGGGCAAAGCAAAAATTGAATGACCCCGTGACATAAGTGGGCGCCATGCTTTCGCCCTGAATGCGAAACGGGATGAATACGTATTTAAAAAGAAGGAGTGCGGTTACGGCAACAACAGCAACACGCATTAAATAGCGGCCGGTTATTCTTGGAAAGAAAAATTTTTTCATGATGCTTTCAGTCATTTTTAAACCGTCTTTTTTAATGATTGATCCAGAAAACGGCTCAACGTCAACATGACAAGATGATAAAGGGGGAAACAGTATTTCTTCAAAAAAAAGAGTAATTTTATATCGAATGACGTAATGGCAAGAAATTTACGTTTGCGAATTGTTCGGATGATCAGACCGGCAACCTTTTCCGGCGTGATGGCCCTTTTAATGAAATATGTTCGCGCCTTATCCGTTTTTTCCTTATCGCCATGAATCTCAACGCTCTTTACCAATCCCGTATTAACGGCTCCGGGGCAAACGACGCTGACGTCTATTTTGTGTTTCCTCAAGTCATAGCGCAGACACTCGGATATCCCTACAAGCGCGTGCTTGGTTCCCGCATAAACAACATGCCAGGGTAAACCGATCAGGCCGGCTGTTGATGAAATTGTAACGATATGCCCTCCGCGACCGGAATGAACCATCGCCGGCACAAAACATTCCAGACCGTGTATCACTCCCCAGAGATTGACTGTAATCACCTTTTCCCAGTCACTGTGGCTCATATCCTCAATCTGGGAAAAAAGCGCTATACCCGCAACATTGACCATAATATCCAGAGAGCCGAATCCTGCATGAACGTCTCCGGCAAACTCCGCCATAGCCTGATAATTACCGACATCAAAAGCACGCGCCAGACATACGACACCACCCGTTCCGGAAATCTCTTCAACCGTTTTCTTAAGACCCTCTCCGTTAATATCTGTTAAAAATAAACGGCATCCCAATTTCCCCATGGCTATCGCGGTGGCCCGGCCGATTCCGCTTGCGGCACCGGTAATCAATACTTTTTTATCTTTTAGCTCCCGCATTGCTATTCTCCAAAGTTTTTGAAAGAGTTACCCGTACGTTCGAGCATCCCCTTCGCGGCAATGATTCCGGATATTGCCGCTCCCACAATACCGCGGCTTTTGCCGGTGCCGTCACCGGCGACAAATACGCCCTTAATGTTTGTTTCCAGAAAGCGGTCCGTCGGAAAATGGGTGTCAAAAAATTTTATTTCCGGCGCGTACATCAATGTTGACGGATGAAGAATGCCGGGAATGATCTTGTCCATTGATTTAAGCGATTCCCACAGGTTATCCATAATACGCGCGGGCATGGCGAGTGTAATATCTCCGGGCGTGGCATTACAGGTTGCCTTGCAGACTTCAAAATGCCGGGTCGTACTGTTGAACGTGGCCTGTGAACTTCTTCTTCTTTCGCGGAAATCGCCTATTCGCTGGACAATCGGTTTACCGCCACCCAGCAGAAAAAATTGTTTGGCAATACTTTGCGCAAATTCAGTGGTATCGGAATAAGGTTTGGTCAGCGCAATTGTATTGAGCAGAGCGAAATTGGTGTTTTTTGTCTTTTTGCCGAGGAGAGCATCACCGTTAATTAATTTGAAATCGCCGTAATCTTCCATACGTACCCGCCCACCGGGATTGGTGCAGAAAGTTCTGACTCTGTCATCGTGGCGGCCGGTTTTAAAAATAAACTTGGGATCGTAAACAATATCGGTAACTATATCGTAAAATTTTCTGTTAAGTTCCAGACGAATTCCCACATCAATCGGGCCGAAATTGTTCTGGATGTTCATCTTCCTGGCGACGTCGCGAAACCAGTAGGCGCCACTGCGTCCCGGTGAGGCAAGGACAACCGGCGCATTGTAGTGTACAGATTTGTTATTGTGTTTGCAGTCCAGCCGGAAATTATTATTGTTTAATTTTTGCATGGATGTGACTTCGGTTCTCAACAAAAAATCAGTGTTTTTCAGATAGCTGCGCAAATAATCGACCAATGCTTTGCCATTATCGGTACCCCAGTGCCACTGCTCAGGCGCAATAAATTGCGCGCCATGTTCGGAAGCCATTTCCGCCAGAGCTAAAACTTCTTTGTGTTGATCCAAAAAAGTTACCTGCCGACAGCGAGGAAATCCGGAAAATACCTGTTTGATCTCCCGCATTATTTTTTCCGCATCAGCGCGGGTGATCCGCAGTTCATCGACATCCATACCGACACGATAATCAAAATTCAGTTTGCCGTCATTCAGCAGGCCTCCGGCCGGATATGCATTGCGATCGATTATGGCAATTTTGTCCATTCCCACTTTTTCCAGCCAGATTGCGGCAAACAACCCGGCCGGGCCGGAACCGATAATCAGAATATTAAAGTTTTTCGTCTTCATCCCGTATATATTCATCCCCTTATTACACACTTCGGTATGGAAAGTGTTTTATCTATAATATGTTTCTTCAAGATTTCTCTTGAGTTACATCGGCAACCATTTGTCTCAATTGTTTTTTATCCACTTTCTGCACCTCGGTCAGAGGCAAGGTATCAACGATGCGGACGACTTTCGGCACGGCATATTTAGCCACCGTGTTTTTCAGATAATTGATAACCTTTTCTTCTGTCACATCATTTTCGCATCCGCTCTGCGGCTCGACAAATACGCAAACACGCTCACTCCCCTGCCTTTCCGGATCGGGAATACCGATTGTCGCGGCTCTTCCCACGCCGGGACAATGATGCAGGATATCATCAATCTCTCTGGAATATACCTTGAATCCCGAAACAATAATCATATCCTTGGTTCGATCAACGATATAGAAATAACCGTTTTCATCAACCTTAACCACATCGCCAGACCGAACATATCCTTCCTCATCCAAACCACTGCCGGCATCAGGCCAGTAACCCAGCATACGCTGCGGACCGCGCAGGCACATTTCACCTGTCTTGCCGCCGATGACTTCATCCCACGTCAAATCCCTGCCTGTATCGACATCGACAATTTTTATTTCGGTATCGGGCATGGGAATACCTATTGTTCCACGCTTTTCGATTTTTGTCTTTGCTTTTTTACTGGCATAGGAGGCTGTCATCCTGGATAAAATACCTATGCCCTTGCTCATGAAATAACCGACGGTTTTGCTGCCGACCGCTCTCAGGAAAGCATTGATAAGCGGCACAACGCCCGGTATCTTAAGAAACTTGCTGTTCATACTGACAACAAATCGACCGCCGAAGATACGGAGCATAAATGATGCATTGAGATGTGTAACCGGTGACATTTCCGAAAGGCCGTATCCTTCCATGATCCCGCCTCCGCCACCTTTCTTTTCAAATTCTTCCTGAACAGTCTTGGGCAGAGGCGCCGAACCGGAAATCCCCAAAATAGTGATATCCTTTAATTCCTGCTGCGTTAATTTAAGAAATTGCGTGGGAACACCCAATTGCAGAAACGGACGATATTTTTTTATCATTTCAATCATGCCAGATGTATCACGGGCATCCGGAATCAGTATCTGATTGTAACCCGTATAGGTCATAGAATGCATTGCACAATGACCGTAGGAATGGAACAGGGGCGTCCCCATTAACACGGTCAGAACACCTTCCATCACTTTTTGTGATCCACCCATGGCGTTGGAGTTTTGGATGGTGTTCGCGTATATATTGCGATGTGTCAGCATACAACCTTTGGGTAATCCTGTTGTACCGCCCGTGAAAAGAATCAATTCCAGATCTTTTTCTACATCAAATTTTACTTCAGGTGGATTAGGGGCTGTTTTGGCGATAAGCTCAGTCATCCAGTGAGCATTTTTTATATTCAACGGTTCATAGTTTTTTGGTTTTTTTAGAGAATAATCGGTTAACCTGGTAACGATTATGTGTTTGATTTGATTTCTTTTGAGTAATTCCCGGACAACAACCAGATATTCATCCAGACAAATTAATGCGTCAGGCGAACCTTCTTTGAACTTGTGATGAAGATGGTCAGCCGGTTCCAGAGAACTGCTGGGTATGTGCACCAGACTTGCCCTGGAAATTGCGTAATCCGCAATGACAAACTGGATGGAAGTCGGCAGGAGAGTGGCCACCCGGTCGCCTTTCTTTAATCCCATGTAACTCAATGCCGTCGCCAAACGGTCAACATGATCCTTAACCTCCGGATAGGGCATGAAATAATCCATCTGAATAAGGCCTTGTTTCTTGTACTTCCTGGCTGCTTTGTACAGCATGTCGTATGCAGGTTGTTCAGGATAAGGCTTGAATGATTCAGGTATGCCGAACACACTGTATTCTTTTAACCACGGCAATTTGACTTCCGCCACAGAATTCCTCTCTATTTAATTTTTTAGCGAATAGAGCTTATGCTATCCATGATAATCTTGAATGTAAGAAAAAGTGATGAACACTAATTTTCTTTCAAATATTCAGCTTGTTCTTTATTCATTCTAATCATGATATCTCCTCATTAGATTACATTGTTCATCGGAAAAATGTAAGAACCGACATCTTAAATTTTAACGGTAAACAACTTTCCTTATTTCTTGACATATCTACTTAGCCGGTCTATTGTCAACAATTAAATAATGCATACGATTTAACGATTGTATTAAGTAAACTTTTGAGGATTCTATGGAACATGGAGATCTGTGATAGAAATATGGGGAACAACTCCGGGAAAAATCCGGGCACCGTTCAATACAACAAACCAAAGACATTTATCATGAAAAGTATTCCCTTCTTGCGAAAGCTTTCAGCAATATTTCTCCTGATTATTTTTTTAAGTGCTTCCCCCTCCGCGGCTGACAACATTAAATGCAACCGCATGCCGGTTCTTATTGGAAGCTTTCTGTCCAACCACTACGCGATGAAGAATATAACCGGAGAAATCAAAAACAATACAATCGAGCAGATGATAAAGATGTTAGATCCCTCGAAATCGTTGTTTTATGAATCCGACTTGAAAACGCTGAGAGCGGTTCTACAGAATGTCTTTGCAAGTATGCAAGCCGGCGACTGTGCGTCTCTCAAACAGGTTTACGACATGCTGGTCACAAGGACGCGTGAAAACGAAGCCATCGTCAAAAAAATTCTTGGTCCGGATTTCCGGCTCGATGAGACAATGGAACTGCAAATCAATGTTAAAAAACGTTCTCATGTCAAGACCCCGCAAGAAAAGCACATGCTTTTAAAAAAATTCATACAATTTCAAATCCAGAACGATTTATTGTCAGGAATAGAGTTAGCGGAAGCCAAAAAACAGCAAATGCATCGTTATGAACTGCAGACAACGCGAACTATCGCGAATAATCCTGAAAAGCTCATTACCAGATTAGCGGAAGCCTTCGCCAATGCTCTTGATCCTCACACGAGTTATTTATCACCGGAGGACTTCGAAGACATTCAGATTCATATGAAGCTGTCTCTCGAGGGCATCGGGGCTTTACTCAGAAGCGACAATGGATTCACCGTCATTGAAGAATTGATTCCTGGCGGAGGGGCAGAACGATCCGGTTTGTTAAAACCCAAGGATAAAATTATAGCGGTTGCTCAAAAAAATGATAAACCTGTTAACGTGATCGACATGGATCTTCGCGACGTTGTTAAGATGATCCGCGGAAAGAAAGGCACGCAGGTAACCCTGACAATACTTCGGCAGGAGGACAAGATTTATCGATTTGATATAACGATAAAACGAGACAAGATCTACATGAAGGATCAGGAAGCCAAGATAAGCTATGAAACACGAAATCTGGGCGGAAGGATTTACCGCCTGGGTATCATCGATCTTCCTTCCTTTTACGGCGATAATGAAGAAAATAAATCATCTTATAAAGACATGAGAAGACTTCTTGAGGATGCTCATCGGCAGCGAGTTGATGGAATCGTATTGGATCTTTCGCATAATATGGGAGGATTGGTGGATGAAGCGGTTCGAATTGCGGGTCTCTTTCTCGGCCATGGCGGAATCGTGGCAACCAAGGATGGTAAAGACATGATAACGATTTATGCTAACGGTCCTTATGCTTCGGTTTCCAAGGGTGACAAGCTCAAGGTGGTTACATTTCCAGCGAAAGCTCCCTTATATACGGGTCCTCTCGTTGTCTTGACAAGTCGCATTAGCGCATCAGCGAGTGAAATTGTGGCGGGAGCTTTGAAGGATTATTATCGTGCGGTCATTGTTGGATCGGATCATACTTTTGGCAAGGGATCTGTACAGGAATTGACCCCACTCTCCCGCGACCTAGGTGCTATTAAAGTCACCAAAGCTTTGTATTTTCTGCCCAGCGGAAAATCCACACAGAAAATCGGCATCGAATCTGATGTGCAACTACCCATGTTTTTCGTTCACGAAAATGTCGGTGAAACAGAACTGGAATATCCGCTTCCAGCTCAGGTGATTACACCTTTCCTCAGCCTGTATGGTGATACCAAGCCTGCCTGGAAGTCAATAGACAGGTCATTGCTGACAGCTCTGGCAACAAAATCAAAAGTTCGGGTTGCAAACAACGTTAAGTTTAATGAAATTACCAAAGATAACATAGAAGCCGCAAGAAAGAATGGCATTGTCCGTCTCGCCGACCTGCGTAAAGAAATGAAGAAGAATGGAGATGTTAACAAGAACGAAACACGCACAGAGCTTAAGCTGAAAGCAAAAGAACAATACGCGCCTTTCGTGAACGAAAGCGTAAACGTTCTTCTTGATATGATAATTTTAGAATCGAAATCCTCGCTGCAAGTAGCAGGCATCATGCGTTGAGTTTGCACATGCTAAAAGGCAACAACTGATATTGATTTTAAATACGGAGATTGACTGATTAGACATTGTTGGACTTTGCAGCGGCAGAACAAATCTTATAGGTTCATGGCCTTTTTTTTCCACGTGATATAATCACAAAGTTTTTCAATCGCTTCTCCAGGGGTATCGACGAATTCCACTCCCGTTTCATAATACTTATCTTCAATGATAATTTTTATCCATTTTATTTTCCCAATGGCGGTTATATTTTTTTTCAGACTTTTTAAGTTAAAATCCATTTTGAGGAGAGTGTTCACCGGTAAAACAATATTCCCCCGCATTTTAGCACCGAATACAGAAATATCTTCAATATAATTGAACATTTTTTTCACTTTGGGCAAATTTTCCACCTGAGACATAATGGTTATGGTAAGCTCGTTAAATTCTTTCAACCGTTCTGCTTTTCGCTGTTCTTTCATAAAGATATTCACACCATGGATTAAACTACAATATAATACGCAAGTATTTTTATTGAGTTTATAAATACTAGCGTTTATATGTCAAGGTAATCTTTCCATAAAAAAACACACATTTGTCCGTTGGTCATTATGAGAAACAGTCAAGCCTTTTTATTGTTTTTACTTTATAGAACCTGAAGCTTGTATCTTCTTGTTTTACGGTTATACCCGTTTCCAGCAAGCCTCCCGAAATAATATTTGCTTTCATGAAAAAATTATCATATTAATGAATCAAAATTAACATAACTTTGAGCGTGTTAAGGAACAAGGATTTTATTGTAAATCATCATATAACAATAATGATCTATTAGAGAGGACGTATGTTTGATCAAAAAGTCAAAGGCACGATGATGGTGGACCAGGTTCGCATGATTAGAGGTAACAAAGATCAGGATTGGAACAAATACCTGCAGCCTGACGACTGGAAAATTATCAATACAATGATTATGCCTTCCGCATGGTATCCGGTTGAGACATATAAAAGATGTGGCCGGGCCGTATTTCAATTGCTCGCCGCTGGAAACACGGATATCGTTCGCTTAAGAGGAAAAATGAGAGGCAAAGAGTTATTTGAAACTACCTACAAACACATCGTATCCGATAAAAATCCCATGAATGCCCTTGTTTCTTTTGTAAATTTATATGGGCATCTTTTTACCGTGACGCCGCTTGAACTCGCTAAAATAGATTCTAAGCACGCATACGTATCATACAGATATGATGATGACCCGTCCGACCCGGGCAATTTACCCTTTTGCTATCAATTGATGGGATATTTTGATTCCCTGATTGAGCTGGCCGGAGGGAAAAACGTCAAAATAGATTTCAGAGAGAAACTTTGGGAAGGCGCCAGCGCAACTGTTTTTGATATACAGTGGGAGTAGCCCCATATTATAATTTTATGGTGTGTTTCATCAGATCAGCTTTTGTTTTGATATATTTTAAAAGCTTTTGACCACTCCATCAATATATTGAGTAGCTGCCGAACGACAAATAATAATCAGCCAAGCTTCCATTTAATCTGAAATTCAATCTCTTCTTCTGATGTGCCACGCTCATGTTCAATATTGATTTGAGCATCAGATGGAATAGTTATCCTCTCTCCCGCAATCTGTATTCGGAAAAGATCGTCATGCTCTATACAATCCGCCAGTCTTCTTAGCTTCATGGCAAATTGCTGAGCAGTATACTTTTTTTCAATATCTCGTTTACGTTTTTTTGTTCTTGCTGACATCCTGATGAATAACCTCCGTTATTTTATTCAGTCAAATCATTCATGAATTAACCAACACGTCTTTTATCGGTAAACTATCTGGAACATACTGCCTTAAAAAGAGTTCCACTTGTTGAATCAGGATTTATATCAAACATTTTCTTTTCACCTTTATCCACGCCGAAATACAACGATTTCCCATCTCGGTCAAAGTGGCTTATCGATAGTATCGTTATGCCCTTCTTTTCACAATTTATCTCATACCGGCATATTTTGTGCGCAAGTTTGTCATATCCTTCTATAGACAATCCTTCTTTGATCCTTGATTGCACTTCTATTATTCTGCCTTGGTCAGAATAAATTTGTTTTGCCCACACCTCAACTGTATGATTTGCGGCGTCCTCTTTTATCTTCGTCTTGTCATATAGATAAATATTACCATCGCTGTCTGCTTTATATTTTACCCAATCAGATGAATCTTTTTGACAACCGGCAAATAAAAAAATAAGTGTTAACGATAAAAACATGATCAACGTGGTCGCTTTCATACTGCACTCCTTTCATTCATGCTCAATAACTGTTTATATTTTATCATTATTTTGATAAATATTTTATTTATTTTATACTAATAAAATATGCCTTCTTACAGACTACTTCATCTCAAGCAGAATTTTATTTAATTCCTTGATCTCATCACGCAGTTCGGCAGCGTGCTCGAATTCCATATTCTTCGCGGCCTGTTTCATTTCTTTTGTCAGTTTAACGATTAACGCGGGCAAATCTTCTTCTTTCAGTGGAACAATTTTCTCTTTAACCCCGGTCGGCACTGTCACGTAATCGGCTTCGTAGATGGAACCCAGGACATTGCTGATGGATTTTTTAATCGATTCCGGCGTAATGTTGTTTTCTTCATTGTATCTCCGCTGAATGGCGCGGCGGCGTTCGGTTTCATCAAGGCAAGCCTGAATCGATTTGGTGATTTTATCCGCGTACATGATGACCTTCCCGGCAACATTTCGTGCGGCTCTCCCGCTCGTTTGAATCAATGAACGTTCCGAACGCAGGAAACCTTCCTTATCCGCGTCCAAAATCGCCACCAGGGATACTTCGGGAATATCCAAACCTTCTCTTAAAAGATTGACGCCCACCAGGACATCGAATTCTCCCAGGCGTAAATCTCGGATGATTTCAACCCGTTCCAGGGTGTGCACATCGGAATGAAGATAACGCACTCTGACATCCACACCGGCGTAATAATCCGTCAGATTTTCCGCCATTCTCTTGGTCAGCGTCGTTACCAGAACTCTTTCGTTTCTCTCAATTCTGTCTCGTATCTCCGCAAGCAAATCGTCCACCTGATGTTTGGCCGGTTTGACTTCAATCGTCGGATCCATCAATCCGGTCGGACGGATAATTTGTTCGACACGGATGCCTTCGGCTTTCTCCATTTCATACTGCGCCGGTGTCGCCGAAACATAGATACGCTGATTGGGCAGGCTTTCGTATTCGTCAAAACGCAGCGGCCGGTTGTCCAGGGCGGATGGCAGGCGGAAGCCGTATTTGACCAGCGTTTCCTTGCGCGACCGGTCGCCGCGGTACATGCCGGTCAATTGCGGCAGCGTCGCGTGGCTCTCGTCAATAATAATCAACGCATCCGGAGACAGATATTCCATCAACGTCGGCGGCGGCTGGCCGGGTTTGCGACCGGTCAGGTGGCGGGAATAATTTTCTATCCCCTGGCAGTAGCCCATCTCCTCCATCATCTCCAGATCGAAGTTGGTGCGTTGCTCCAGTCTTTGCGCTTCCAGCAATTTGTTTTGTTCCCTGTATTCGGTAAGCGTCAGCGCGAGTTCCGCTCGAATTTCATTGATCGCCCTTTGAAGGTTTTCCCGTGAAGAAACATAGTGACTGCCTGGATAAACGGCCATTCTCGTCACCGCGCTGATTTTTTTCCCTCTCAAGGGATCAATCAGAGCCATGGATTCAATTGTATCCCCGAAGAATTCCACCCGCAGGGCCTGCTCGTCCTCATAGGGAGGAAATATTTCCACGATATCGCCGCGCACGCGAAATGTTCCGCGATGAAAATCGATGTCATTTCTTTCGTACTGGATTTCGATCAGCCGTTTCAAGAGTTCATCACGAGGAAATTCCTTGCCCACATCCAGTTGCACAATCATCCCCAGATAGGCATCCGGCGAACCCAAACCGTAAATACAGGAAACGCTGGCGACAATGATGGCATCGCGCCGCGTCAGAAGAGAATGGGTTGCCGCATGACGCAGTTTATCGATTTCCTCATTAATCGCTGAATCTTTTTCAATATACGTATCGGTAACCGGCAGGTAAGCTTCCGGTTGGTAGTAATCGTAATAGCTTACAAAATATTCCACGGCGTTTTCGGGGAAAAGCCCCTTGAATTCTTCATATAACTGCGCTGCCAGCGTTTTGTTATGCGCGATGATCAGCGCTGGACGCTGAACGCGTTCGATGACATTGGCAATCGTAAACGTCTTGCCGGAACCGGTTACACCCAAAAGCACCTGATGCTCCTTGCCCTTCTCCAAGCCTTTGACCAGATTGTCAATTGCCTGCGGCTGGTCTCCCGCCGGAACAAAATCCGTTGCCATCAAAAACTTTTCCATAAAATCCATGAACAAAAAATGTTTACGAGAATCACATCTTGAGAAATTCGACGTTCAACGCTCAGCCACATCGCTTGGCGGCTAAACCTGCTGAAAGGATTTGTCAACCTCATTGCTTTTGCGATATTTTATAGTCAATACAATGTCTATAGTAACAAGTGTCGCATTTAAAACATACAGGCAGATGACTTCATCCAGGGCGCCGTATATTTTGAAAAAAATACCGGAGAGATAGCCCAATAAAACAATGCAGAGGAAATACATGCTTTTACCTTCCGATGTCTTTGTTTTCCATAGCTTGTATATTGAAAACGGCCAGGCAAAGCCGAAACAAAATAACATGATCGTTTCAAATATTTTTACTTCCATATTTCCCTTCTTTCGTTGACATTAGTATGCCCAACAGGCATTCCTCAAAATTTTGTGCAATCCTATATTAATTCTAAAGAAATAAAAAGTTGAAAAACATTGTCCGGTCGACCGGCACTCGCTGGTCTGCAAGCTGGGCAATGACAACTTATTCATAGAAATAAAACCGGTTCCTGTAGTATTGCTTCCCGTAATGACAATCGCTGATAGTAAAACCCAATTTCCAGAAGCGAAGCGCCCTGGCACTTGATGGTTAAACTATCCCGGGAGCGAAGCAACGCGGGACTATTCACTTTTCACAATAAAAAGTTAGAAAAACAAAACAGGCTCTCTCAATATCGCTTCTCTGGCTTTCCATGCGCACTCCGCAATTTCAGGATACGTATCTTTGAGCGAAGCAATCTGGCGCAGATTATCTGCTGTGCGTAAAACCAGTGTCGCCATGTCGCCTTCGGCAATGCCCGTGGCTTTGATGACGGAATCCCAGCTGTGTCCCTGTGCCCAGAAATACATTGCGGTACCCGCGGCAGTATGACGTTTCGTAACAGCAAATCCCGCTGTCTCCATTCGATGCATTAGCGGCCTCACGGCAACCATGACCTTTCTAAATGAAAGAACGAGCTTAGGCGGCAGGTCTTTCACAGGCAATTTTATATCGTCATCGCGGTCGTAGGCGAAAAACGCGACAACGGCGGCCATGATTTTTTCGTTTTCTTCGGGAAAAGCGTTCTCGCGCAGGCACTGCGCCACCAGAAGCGGGTAATCCAGACGCAACTTGGACGCCCAGCGTCCGTCATCGGTCAGCGTCCCGGCTTCATCCACAAATCCTTCCTGCTGCAGAAATTTCAAATGACGTGAAAAATCTTTCCAAAGCGATTGGGCCGCTGAAAAATCCGCGTCCTGATGCCGGATGTTCTGCTGATACGCCGCGAGCGACCGCTCGAATATCTTGCAAACGTCTTCCGGTGTCTGTGATAGAAGCAAATTCAGCACCATGGCAAAATCATTCTTTAACTGGCTTAAAATATCTTCCGGTTGTTGAAAAAGCAGGTGCCGAATATGGTTCAAATCCATAAATTTTCCAGGAATCGTCAACATAAAACCAATATTGTCCTGTCCGCGTCGTCCGGCACGACCGGTCATCTGGCGGAATTCAGTGGCCGAGAGCGGATCAAAATCATTTCCGTTGAACAAATCCGAATTGAAAAGAACGATGGTCCTTGCCGGAAAATTCACGCCCGCGGCTATGGTGGATGTGGCAAATATCACACGCAAATGTCCCCTGTTCATCATTTCTTCCACCAGCATTTTCCACGCGGGCAACTGCCCACCGTGATGAGAAGCCAGCCTCATCGACTTTAATACTTTCAATTGCCGGTGCCTGGCCAGCGTTGGAAAACGTCCCAGCAATTCGTCCAGCGAATAAGAAAATTCTACGGAATTTTGCAGCGGCGCAAGCATTCCACGCGCAGTGAGCGCCGCATCGCATTCTGCTCGCGATTTTAAAAAAAATATTGCTGGCAGCAGATTGAACTTTTCCAGCACCCGGATGACGCCGATGTAATCCGGCATTTTTCCGCCGCGCAATCTTTTCTCATCGGTCCTTCTGATGAAATCGGCAACAGGCGGGGATACTTTTTTCCCTTCCAGAAAGGGATGCAGGCAACCGGACGAATGCAGAAAAAGAGGATAAAGCGGCACGGGACGTTTTTCTTCTGTAATTACCATACATGATTTCTTGCGGATGGATTCCAGCCAGTGTGCAATTTCTTCGCCGTTGCCGATGGTTGCCGACAAAAGCAGCAGGTGAACCCGCGTGGGAAGATAAATCATGATTTCTTCCCAGACAACACCTCGATCGGCATCACCCAGGAAATGCGCCTCGTCCAGAATAACCAGATCGCAGTTCAAGTCTTTTCCCTGATGCATGGCATCATACAGTTGATTGCGAAGGATTTCGGTGGTTCCGACAATGATCGGCGCTTCGGTGTTTTCCTTGGTATCACCGGTGATAATGCCCACATTTTCGGGATCAAAATGCAGGCCGAACTCCACCCATTTGGAATTGGAAAGTGCTTTCAGCGGCGAAGCGTACCAGCAACGTCCGCCTTTTTCCAGGACGGATAAAATGGCTTCCCGCGCGATCCAGGTTTTACCCGAACCGGTGGGCGCGATCACCAGGCAATCCGTCTGTCTGATTGCCTCCAGCGCCATGATCTGAAATTCATCGGGAACAAAAGGTGTGGGATGAGGCTTGCCTATTCTGGATAGAGTGCTCTTCAGCGCGGGAATGGCTTCCGGCCTGTAGAAAGACAGATGTTCTTTTCTTTTTGATTTTCTATCAAAACGTGAATGTTTGAAATGAACGGGTTTCTTTTTTCTCTCAATTCTTTTCTGCATTTTATTTCCGAGTCAAAGAGGTTTAAACTTTTACTTTAAAGATTTGACTACACTTTGACTGTTCTATCTCGCATATCCATAATCAGAGCCAAGAAGTAGAATATGGCCGCCGGTATGAGCAAATAACGGAATCCCGTTGCCATGGAGACATATTCTACGACGCCTCCAACAAGCGCACCCAGCAAGTTTGAAGCCAGTACGCGATCGGCATTGCCAGTTCGTGACAGACTGGAAGCAAAAATAACGCCGCTGGCAAAAAGAGGAAGTGAAAGCAGTAAGGAGCCAAGAACAACTCGAACTAGTTTGGATAGGCCCGCCAGGTAACTGACCGGGATAAAATAATTTAACAAAAGAAATCCGAATAATAACATGTAATATTCCCAGGGAATTCTTTTTGAAAGAGCATCGCGAACAATGTAACCCCATATTGTGGCCAACAGACTCATGACCAAAACTCCTGAAAAAATAGCTGCACTGACACCCCATGTAGAACCTGCTAAAATCATAAGAACAGAAATTCCACGGGTTTCCAGAAGAAGGAACGCTGCACCCAATGAGAAAAAGTGCCCGTTAAGTTCTTTTTTATCACCGGATAAAGCATATACAGAGAATAATGATATGAGAACCATCATCAGCATCGCAATCAGGTAATCTTTGGGTATATTTTTTCCCTTTAAATAGACAAATGGCCAATCGTCCTCCAGAAGATCAATCTTCTCAAGATTGTAAATAGGACGCCCCGGCAAGATATTTTCGCCGGTGACATAAGTAATACCATGCGGATGCATCATTATATCTCGGGAGATAATCGGCGGTTTTCCAAAAACAGAAGCTAAAGTTGCCCGCATGCGATTATAGAAAAAATCACTCCCGACCGCATGGCTGACGACCAATATTCCTTCAGGTTTCAGTTTCTGACGAGCCAGATTAAAGCTTTCACGAGTAAAAACAAAGGAATCAAGCCGGATGTTGCTTTTATGACTGAGCAAAATATGTGAATCAAGCATCCCAAATACAATCATATCGTATTTCTTATTTGTTGCAACAAGAAAATTTCTGGCATCGTCAAGATGTACCTTGACTCGTAAATCCGAATAAGGCTTTTCAGGATGTTTCTCCCGCCCCAAACGAAGAATCTCCGGATCAATTTCCACCGCATCAATATTTTGAGCGCCGGCGCGAAGAGCGCCAGCCACATCATTCCCACTGCCGGCACCGAGAATAAGAACATCTTCCGGAGGTGCAATCTTCAGATCTTTTAAATTCTTGCCGGTTAAACGGTCCATGAACCGATTCCTTAAAACAAACGGCATGTCAAATTGTACACGCATATTCACAAGATTGGGATACTTGACCAGAGCCTTGTCCGAAAGATCAAGGGGCATCTGATATGAATCGTCATTCACTCTTATGACAAAACCCTCCTCAAGTTTCAGTTCGACAAGTTCCTTTTGCTCTTTCGGAGTTAGTGTCGGTAGATTCCATTCTTCAATCATCCCCCGGCCAGGCAAATATTTAATTGGATTCACAGAAATCTTCTGATAAGGCGACCAAATGGCATCCCGAGTGGAGTAACCTGCAATCAATACCATGAGTCCGATGGCTACAATTCCCATAATCTGCCATTCTCTGGTTGCCCGCCATAATCCGACAAGGGATATTAAGCCCGCTAGCATCATCCATATCCAGGGTTTTGCCCCAATGGCTGACAGAAAAATAAAAACAAAGATACCCAATAAACTGCCAAAAACATTTACCCCATATCGTTTAAGAGGAGACGGTCCCTTAAGGGTTTGACCAACAAAATTTCCCAGTGGAATAAATCCACCGGCGATAACAATAAAACTGATTGTGAGAAAAGGTATGATTGACATCGTTTTCCGTACCGTGCTGTATTCCAGAAAAAGAAATTCATCAGGCGAAGGCATAACATTTAATAGGGAACCCAGGGCAGTCAAAATTACGATTGAGGAAAAACCAAGCGGTCCGCAAAACGAAATCCAGTGAGCCTGCGGCCACTTCCTACTAGTCAAAATGCCTAACCCAAATCCCAGAAAGGCACCCAGAAGAACAAAATTGGTGAAGTATCCTAACACTCTTACCTGACCGGGAATGTATCTTATAAAGGTGAGTTCCAGAAACAAAGTAGCCATACCCGCCATAAAGATGGCCACAAATCCAAAATCATCTATTCCGTTTTTTCCATCTGCAGAATGTTTCATGTTCATCGTAATGAAGATCCTTTCACTTTTATTTTAAAGTGATTGCAGTGGTGAACTTTAATCACAGTAAGAAAAATTTTTGTAATGAATATGACTTGAATATGTAGATGATGGTCAAAATTGAAAAATACAACCATCATAAATTATCAATAATTACTATATTTTTTTAATGCAATCTTTTGTTTCGAAAGGTTTACAAAAATAATGATCTATATTGTCGTAGATTTTTTTATTCTTCTATTTCTATGATCAGGTATTTCTTTTTACCTTTTCTTATGCGTGCTTCTTTTCCACCAGCAAAATCAGCGGAAGTTAATTTCTCATCAATGGATTTTACCTGACGGTCATTGATGTAAATTCCGCCCTGCTCGATGAGGCGTTTCGTTTCCGAAATGGATTGGGTCAAACCCGCCTTTGCGCAGGTTGCGCAAATCTGAACACCTGCATCCAAATCTTTGCGGGAGATTTTATAATGAGGAACCGCCTTAATTACTTCTGCTTCAAAAGTCGTTTTAACTCCAGCTTCTTCCGATATAGATGCAGGCAATTCGCGTGGAATCATACTAGAGGGAAACATATCAACAGGGACAGGACGGGAATGGAAAGTTGCCATAGAAGCCAAACAGGCATCTTGGGCTGCTTTTGCTCCGTGAGTAATCTTTGTAGCTTCAAAAGCCAGCACCGCCTTGGCCATGTTCAATTGAGCATCGGATAATTTTTTTACAATGCTGATTTCTTCCAGCGGCAGGAAGGTGAAGAATTTCAAAAATCTTTCAAGATCAGCATCGTCACAGTTGACCCAGTATTGATAATATTCATAAGGGATGGTCAAACTGCCGTCCAGCCAGACGGTTCCTTTTTCGGTCTTTCCCATCTTCTGGCCCAGCGATGTGGTAATTAATGGAAAGGTGACGGCGTGGGCGTCTTTAGCTTCAATCTTACGGATCAGTTCTGTTCCGGCCAGCATGTTGCCCCACTGATCATTGCCGCCCATTTGCAAGGCACAGCCGTGATTCTGGAACAGATAAAGAAAATCATACCCCTGAAGCACCATGTAATTGAACTCGATGAAGTTCAGACCCTTTTCCATTCTGATTTTGTAGCTTTCCGCCGCCAGCATCCGGTTAACGCTGAAATGGCGGCCGATATCTCTTAAAAATTCGATGTAATTGATTTTTGTCAGCCAGTCGGCATTGTTCAAAAGAAGCGCCTTGTTATCCGAAAAATCAAGGTATTGAGAAAGCTGTTTGCCCAGACGCTGAGCGTTGTAGTCTATCTGCTCACGGGTAAGGACCTGACGCATTTCCGTTTTACCGCTCGGGTCTCCGATCAAACCGGTGCCGCCGCCGACCAGCGCGATGGGTTTGTTGCCGCTTTTCTGCATGTGCGCGAGCGCCATGATGGGCACAAGAGAACCGATGTGTAAACTAGTAGCCGTGGGATCAAAACCGATATAGCAGGTCACCGGTCCTGCCGCGAAAAGTTTTTTAATCAAAGTTTCATCGGTTACCTGCTCTATGAAACCTCTTGCTTCCAAAATATCGTAGGCACTTTTCATGGCATCCTGCCTCTTACGAATTCTTCAGTTTAACGCTGACTCTCTCAATCGACTTTGCCTTGCCGCTTTCCGCGTCAATATCAACAATCACGCCCTGCATTCTGATATCGTCTTTGGCCAGATCGAACTTATTGGGCATCTGGGTTAAAAATCTTTCGATAATGGCTTCTTTTTTAATGCCGATGACGGAGTCAAAAGGCCCGGTCATGCCCGCGTCGCTGATGTAGGCCGTTCCCTGCGGCAGGATTTCTTCATCCGCCGTCTGAACGTGCGTATGCGTTCCCAGGACCGCCGACACGTCACCATCGAGATACCAGCCTAACGCTTTCTTTTCTGATGTGGCTTCCGCGTGCATATCAACAACGATGATCTTGGTTTTTTCTCTTAGCTCGGCAATCTTGTTTTTCGCCGTTATAAAAGGGCAGTCAATCGGCTGCATGAAAATCCTTCCGGCTAAATTGAGCACACCGATATACTCTCCCGTTTTCAGAGGCACCAGCACGGTGCCCGCACCCGGGGTCGTCGAGGGATAATTGGCCGGTCTTAAAAGCCGGTCAAAGTCGCCGATAAACTCCAAGACTTCCCTCTTATTCCAGATGTGATTGCCGGACGTCAGCACATCGATATTATACTTGAAAAGCTCTTCGACGACTTTCCGGGTCACCCCGAAACCGGCGGCAACATTTTCACAATTGGCGATAACAAAGTCAATTTTTTTCTTGGCCACCAACGGCGGCAGAAGTTCCCTGACTGCCTCACGGCCGGGGCTGCCGATGATGTCACCGATAAATAATATTTTCATGGTTCACTCACTGCCGCCGTTCGGAAAACATTATTTCGCGAAATCGGAAACTCGTGTTTCCCTGATCACGGTAACCTTGATCTGACCCGGATAAGTAAGTTCGCTTTCTATTTTCTTGACTATATCCTTGCACAGCATCGTGGCGTCATTCTCGGATATTTTTTCATTTTCCACCAGAATGCGGATTTCACGTCCGGCCTGAATGGCAAAACATTTATCAACACCATTAAAGGAATTAGCGATCTTTTCAAGTCCTTCCAAACGCTTGACGTATGTTTCCAGCATTTCACGGCGCGCGCCCGGCCTTGCGGCAGAGAGCGTGTCCGCCGCCTGCACCAGAACGCCCAGCAGCGTGTTGTTGCGCCCGTCATCATGGTGCGTCGCTATCGCCTGCACGATCCGGGGATTTTCACCGAAGCGTTTGGCGTAATCGGCTCCGATTGCCGCGTGCGTTCCTTCCACCTTATGATCTATCGCCTTGCCGATATCGTGCAGCAATCCGGCGCGTTTGGCCTCCCTGACATTCAATTTCAATTCGGACGCCATTATGCCGGTAAGATACGCGACATCTATGGAATGCTGCAAAACATTTTGTGAATAACTGGTACGGTATTTCAGGGAACCCAGTAGATTGATAATTTCCGGATGGATATCATGAACACCGGCATCAAAAGACGCTTTTTCTCCGGTTTCTCTGATGATCTGTTCGACTTCCGTTCTGACCTTTTTAACAATTTCTTCGATGCGGCCGGGATGAATTCGTCCATCCTGAATCAAACGCTCCAGCGAAATTCTCGCCACTTCTCTTCTCACCGGATCGAAGCTGGATAACACAACTGCTTCCGGAGTATCGTCGATAATCAAATCAATTCCTGTTGCCGCTTCAATCGCCCGGATGTTCCGGCCTTCGCGTCCGATAATGCGCCCTTTCATTTCTTCGCTGGGCAAGTTAACCGCCGACACAGTTCTTTCCGCTACAACATCGCCGGCATATCTCTGAATCGCGTATGCAATAACCTCCTGTGCTTTTCTATCAGCGGTTAATTTGGCTTCGTCTTCAATCTTGCGGACAAGCGCCGCGGCATCGAGTTTGGCCTCCGCTTCCATGGACTGAATCAATAATTTTTTTGCTTCTTCGGGAGAAATTCCCGCTATCTTTTCGAGCTTCTCCTGTTGTTCATGCAGAGCAGCATCCAGCTTGCGACGTTTGTCTTCAACAGACTGCTCTTTACTGATTATTGATTTTTCCCTTGCTTCAATTGATGATTCTTTTTGCACCAAAGTATCTGTTTTTTTATCCAGATTTTCTTCTTTTGTGCGAATGCGTTTTTCTCGCGCTTCGAAATCGCTTCTTCTTTCTTTCGCCTCGCCGTCAAACTCGGCCTTCATCTTCAGAAGATTTTCCTTGGCCTGAAGAACCGCCTCTTTTTTGATTGTTTCAGCTTCTTTTTTTGCTTCTTCCGCCATTCGTGCCATCAGGTTTTTTGATGACCTTATCTCCTTGGCGGCAATAGACTGCTTCAAAAGAAAACCAATT
Source organism: Syntrophaceae bacterium UBA6255 (assembly GCA_002441205.1). GTDB lineage: Bacteria > Desulfobacterota > Syntrophia > Syntrophales > Smithellaceae > Smithella. The sequence goes on from DJVN01000008.1 coordinate 25,638, forward strand.
ACTATACCTGCTATAACTGCAGCAACTATAACTACTACCGATAAACCGGCATAAAACATATAATGTACCTCCTTCGTGCCCCTCTGGAAAATCAACCTTCCTACCTGATGACTATCGCCATTTTCTACGAAAGAACATTTATCCAGCGAAGCTATATTTAAACCTCACTGCCTGTATCCGATTTTCAGGATACGTGACTGTGAGAGATTTACCTTTGATTATTTTTTTAAGAGGGAAAAGATTTTTGGTGAGAAACGGGATAAAAAACCCCCGCCTATGCCGTGTTATTCACTTTTTTTGAACCTTTTTAAAAAGTGGGCACCGGTATTGGTTGTTTTAGGCTTTCTGCTTCCCGACCAGCTCAGGAAAATGCGGACATGCACACCACAATCAAGGATAAGGTCCCAAGGTCAAAAATGTTGGTTCAAAAACAAATGTTAATCACGCACATCGCAGGGGCTAAAAAAGTTGCTAACTTGCTTCCTCAATAAGTTGAATTAATTTTTCGGCTCTGTTTTCCAATTGGTCGCAGAGCTCCTTGTTAACTCCTTTTAATCTTACCAATTCCTCTGAAATGTTTAAAGCCGCCAGGATGGCAACGTTCAATGTCTTCAGACCGTTGCCGGAATGTAATATTTCATCCACCTTTTTATTTAAATACTGGACAACCTCGGCTACCTGTTGATCTTCTGAATCGCTTAATACAGAAAGTTCCTGGCCTAATATCGTTATGTTATAACTATTTTTCAAAACACTCGCCCTGGAAGCTTATTTTGCTGAATCTACATCCGCGATTAAATCAAGCAGTGAATCTACCCTTGCGCGCACGCTGTTCCTTTCCTCATCCAATACCTTTATCTTACCGTTTAACTTCTCTATTTCCGCCTCTTTACTTTTTAATGTATCCTCCAATGTCTTAATTTGTTTTTTTAAAGAAACTTTTTCATTAACAATAACTTTAATTTTCTCTTCCAGTTTCGCAAATTTTTCCAGTTCCACAGTCAAATTCATCCTTTCTTAATCAAAAATATAGTTTTAAAAAGCTTCTTTCGCTTTATTTTATGCCAATTTATGTGGTTAATGTCAAGGCTTTATTTTAGTTCATATCCTGTTCGATTGACCGGAAATAGTCATTTAACTCATGGAGCATTTCTTCTTCATTTTTTGACTTCCCGGCCAGTTCTCTAAATTTATGAGAGTTATCTAAACCCTTGGTATACCAGAGGATATGCTTACGAAAACTTTTGCCAGCCTGTTTTGCGCCTAGGAATTCAGCTTCCATTTTCCAATGATTTTCAATCATTTCCAGTCTTTGGCTTAGTAAGGGCAGGTAGTTTATTTCTTGACCGCTCAGTGCCTGAGAAATGCCTTTAAAAATCCATGGATTACCTAATGAACCACGCCCCACCATGACGGCGTCGCAGTCAGTTTCGTTAATCATTTTGA
>DJVN01000013.1 GCA_002441205.1 Syntrophaceae bacterium UBA6255
AATTCGTTAGTTGAACTGTCCCGCTTTAGCGGGGCTAGCGACAACCTCGACCTGCGCCGGGGCAGGCTCTGCCAACGAAAATAGCGATTCGATTTAGAAGTTTTACTTTTACTTCATTGCCTGTTCAACCGCCACGGCTACAGCGACCGACGCGCCCACCATCGGATTATTGCCCATGCCGATCAAACCCATCATTTCCACATGAGCGGGAACGGAAGACGATCCGGCAAACTGTGCGTCGGAATGCATTCGTCCCATCGTATCGGTCATGCCGTAGGATGCCGGCCCTGCCGCCATGTTGTCCGGATGAAGCGTTCTTCCCGTTCCGCCGCCGGAAGCCACGGAGAAAAATTTCTTTCCCGCCAGCAGACGTTCTTTCTTGTAAACGCCCATCACCGGATGCTGAAAACGCGTCGGATTGGTGGAATTTCCCGTGATGGCGACATCAACCTCTTCCATATGCATGATGGCCACGCCTTCGCGCACGTCGTCGGCGCCGTAACAGCGGACCGCCGCGCGGTCGCCTTTGGAATAAGCTTTTTCCTTTACCACGGAAACTTTTCCCGTTTTATAGTCAAAAGCCGTCGCGACGTGAGTAAATCCGTTGACGCGGGCGATAATGTGAGCCGCGTCTTTCCCCAGTCCGTTCAAGATGACCCGCAGAGGAACCTTGCGCGCCTTGTTCGCTGACTTGGCGAGCCCGATGGCGCCTTCCGCCGCGGCAAATGATTCGTGCCCGGCGCAGAAAGCAAAGCAGGTTGTTTCTTCTCTCAGAAGCATGGCGGCAAGATTTCCATGGCCGATGCCGACCTGGCGGTCATCGGCGACCGATCCGGGAATGCAGAACGATTGCAGTCCTTCGCCAAGCGTCTCGGCGATATCGGCGGCATGCTTTTGTCCCTTTTTAATCGCGGCGGCGGCGCCTGCAAGGTAGGCCCATCCGGCGTTTTCAAATGAAATCGGCTGAATATCCTTGACAATTTTTCTGACATCAACGCCTTTACCGAGGCATATTTCTTCGGCTTCCTCCAAAGTGGAAATTCCATATTTCGCGAGAAAAGGAGTGATTTGATTCATTCTTCTATCGCATCCTTCAAATATAGCCATTGTTAAACTCCTTATCCTTTACGTGGGTTAATAACTTTTACGGCTTCGGCAAAACGGCCGTAGGTTCCGGTGGCTTTCGTAAGAGCCTGCGCGGGATCCATTCCCTTGGCGATATTGTCCATCATCACGCCCAGATTAACGAATTTGTAGCCGATGATTTCGTTGTCGCTGTCGAGGCCGATTTCAGTGACATACCCTTCGGCCATTTCCAGATAACGGGGACCTTTTTCCTTGGTGCCGTACATCGTGGCAATCACACTGCGCTGACCCTTGCCCAGATCTTCCAGACCCGCGCCGATGGGCAGGCCGCCTTCGGAAAAGGCGGTTTGTGTACGGCCGTAAGCGATTTGGAGAAAAATTTCTCTCATCGCGGTGTTGATCGCGTCGCAGACGAGGTCGGAATTCAGCGCTTCCAGAACGGTTTTATGCGGCAGAATTTCGGCGGCCATTGCGGCGGAATGCGTCATCCCGGTGCAGCCGATACATTCAACCAGCGCCTCTTCAATGATCCCGTTTTTCACGTTCAGGGTCAGCTTGCAGGCCCCTTGCTGAGGCGCGCACCAGCCGACGCCGTGAGTCAGCCCTGAGATATCCTTGATTTCTTTCACCTGAGTCCATTTGCCTTCCTGCGGAATCGGGGCAGGGCCGTTTTTCGGACCTTTGGCAACCACGCACATTCGTTCAATTTCATGAGTGTGTTCCATAACTTATATCTCCTTCTGTGACACCGTTTGCTTTCCGTGTCTAACTCCTGCCCGGCGTATGCCGGGTTGTTATACTTTGAAAGCAAAACGGCGTAAATTACCATTGGTGGCAACTTAGCACCGGAGGGGTTATTTTTCAAATTAATTTGTTAGGGCAATATGTAAAGGCTTGTTACCCAAAGATATCCTTTTCGCCTGCCTGAAAGCGTTTTGAATAAATCTAAGGCTCGCTTCAGGCAATGACAAAACTCGCCTCCGGCTCAAACAGTTGTCATTGCTGATCTTTCGCTTTGCCAAGATTTATAATCAAAACGTTTTCAACGGCCGCTCAAAGAGATATTTTTGGGCATCAAGCCGTTAAGATTTTGATTACATTGTAACTTAAAAAAAGAGTGACGAAATCAACCGGAGCGCAACGATCGGTTGTATGGATTTGTTAGCGCTCAAATTTAAAAAATTATTTATGCACCCTTGTTCTGCTGTTCTGCTCTTACCATGGAGTCAAGCTTTTTCTGCCTGTAAGAATTGATAAAAGGTTTCAGTGGTATCAAAGGTACCACAATAATAAACATGAACAAGCCCATAATGGCTTGTAATAAAATACTGTTACTAATGCAATTCCTGATACTCTTTTTTAATTCATGTATTTTACGTGCCTTGGGATTAGCGCGCGAAACCAGTTCTAAATTTGTGCCAACATCTTCGGTTGAAAATAAAAAATAATATCCGCTATATTTTAAATGATAACGTTCAGTTGTTGGAACAAGTATTTTTTCTAATTCTTTATATTTTTCTGGAACACAGTCAATTTTTGATGCGCTTTCAATTTGATCATGTTTTACTAAAAAGATTGTCCCAGTTGGAATCATACATTCAAATGAACCCGTATAAGGCGCAGACCATATTGTAAGACCAGTTTGTTTAATATCTTGCGTTGCAATAAGCCGATCGCCCCATAATAATAATTTTGTGTCTTTATTCATTTTATCTTTTCGCTAACATTTAATATATTTCGTTGTTTTTTTCGATTTTCGGAGAGAATATTACTCTTTTTTAATGATAATGAAAAGAGAAAATACATCGTAAAATCAAAACCATTGAACTTTCATCAATGAGTGTTTTGTGTTAATCGGTAAATCATGAAAATCTTGGATAGAAAATTTTATCATCGGGATACGCTGCGGGTTGCCCGTGAGCTTTTGGGGAGGAAACGGGTATGCCAAATTAACGGCGTGGATATTTCCATCTTGATGATGCACTGTTGCGCCAACAATCAGCCCAGTGGCGCTTTTGGGTTTGCAGAAATTTCGGGAAAGCATTAAACACTATGATTTCCTTTTAAATAAGCGGGGATTTTTTCTGATGAAGAGGTGAATCCATCTTTCAAGAAAGGATTCTTGCCGGGGGTTTTTGAGGTAGGTGTATCCCAGCACTGAAATAACCAGGGCTCCCAGCGTAGCAACGATCAGATCCCACATTGTGTCGGTCAGGCCGGAAGGATCTCCGAGCATTACCTTTTGCATGTTCATGCCGAATATGCTGTCCATGCCGAACTCGAAAATTTCCCAGAGAGCGCCCATGCCCACGGCAAACAAGAAAGCAAAAAAGGCGACAAATCCCGGTTTCATGTGCACGCCGATGTTTTCTGTTTCGTTTAACAAGTGCACCAATAGAAAGCCGATAACACCCAGTAAAAATCCGGAACTGGAATGAAGAGCAATGTCCCACCACCAGAAGCGGGCGTAATAGTCACGAACTTCACCCAGGAAAAGCGACGCGAAGACAAAAGTTATCGTCAGAAGAACAAATTCAGTCGGGATAAAGACGTGCAGGAATTTTTCAATAAAAAGCGGGCCGAGGGTTACCAGAATGATGCCGATGGTGATTACGGCGGTGATCCATTGCTGATTCCAGACGGCAATCACGACTTCCAGAACTAAAATTGCCTGAAGAAATAAAGTCAGCCGGCGATGTATCAGATGTGCCTGCACTCAAACTCCAATGTCTATTTTTGAAATATGACTCAACTTACTTTGTTTGCTGAGAAATGAAAAGGGAAAACTGAATTATAAAATGAATATTATTGAACTTTCTCCTGGTAGTGTTTTATGTTAATGGACGCAATAAATTAATTGGATAACTTGTGAAAATTTTAAACAGAAAATTTTATGAACGCGATACCTTAAAGGTTGCTCGTGAACTTTTGGGAAAGAAGTTGGTTCGACAAATCAACGGCTTTGAATTTTCCGGTATGATCGCGGAAACCGAAGCTTATTGCGGCAGGGAAGACAGCGCCTGCCATGCGCATCGCGGCAAAACGCCGCGTAACGCCGTCATGTTCGGCAAACCCGGCCATGCCTATGTCTATTTTACTTACGGCATGCACTACATGCTCAACCTGGTTACCGAAGAAGAGGAAAATCCCTGTGCCGTGCTGATCCGTGCGATTTTGCCGCTAACCGGAATTGGAGAAATGGAAGCCCGCCGCAAGAAAAAAGGTGCCGAGTTAACGAACGGTCCGGCCAAGCTTTGTCAGGCATTATCCATCGACAAATCCTTGAACGGTTTAGATTTAACAATGGGACATGAATTGTGGGTGGAGGATTACAGGAAAATTCCGTCCAAAGCAATCATCACCACGCCCCGCATCGGAATTGATTACGCAAAGACAAAAGATTGTGAAGCTCTCTGGCGGTTCATTTTGAAGAAAGATGATCTTCAAGGTGTTTCCGGCAGATAAAAATCAGCTTTTGGCTTTTTCTTCTTGTTTTTCCTGATGAAACTCCAGAAATAATTTCCAGCTGGCCAGAAAGAGGGCGGCGATGATCGGTCCCATCACAAAGCCGGAAAGTCCTAAAACGGCTAACCCGCCCAGTGTGGAAAGGAATATTAAAAGAGCGTGCATGTTCGTGTCGCGGCCCAGCAAAACCGGCCGCAATAAATTATCCACGCTGCTGATAATCACCGATCCGAAAATAAGGATGACAATGCCCTGCCAGACATGACCCAAAACCAGCATGATGATTCCGGCAGGCACCCAGACAAATGCACATCCCACTCCCGGCAATATGGATAGCCCCATCATGATGACGCCCCAGATGAGAGCCCTTTCAATGCCCGTGATGTAAAAAACAAGGCCGCCCAGGAATCCCTGAAGGCCGCCGATGACAAACGTGAATTTTAAAGATGCTTTGGCCGTGGAAAAGAATTGATGACTGAACGTTTCCAGATATCGCTTGTTGACCGGAATGTGGTTGCTGATGGATTCCAGTAATTTTTTGCCGTCGCGCAAAAAATAAAAAAGCGCGTAGAGCATCACGGCAAATTTAATGATGACGACAATAGTGTTTTGCGTGAAATCCGAAATATGATTGATGAGGTATCCGCTGACCGCTTTGATAATGTCCTGGAATTTTTCCAGAATAAAAGCTTGATCGATGTTGAATTTGGCGAAGAAAATGTTTTGACTCAAAGCGTTGAGCGTTGCTTTCAGTGTTTCCATCCAGGCGCCGCCTTGGGAACCGAAAGATTTATATATGTCAAAAGCCTCCAGAATAAGAAGATTAATCAGAAGTCCGAGGGGAATAATCAAACAAAGCAAAATGATGACAAGCGTAGCGCCGGCGCATAAATTGGGATTCTTAATTTTTTTATTCAAAACTCTTTGCAAAGGCATGAATATGCCGGCGATCAATGCCGCCCAGAAAACGGCTAAGAAAAACGGCTTAACAATATAAAGGAAAAAAAGCGTTATTAAGACAAGTAAAATTAAGAAGCTTACGTTTTGAAAATTAATGCCCGGTTTGTTGTTCATAACAGAAAATTAACCTTTAATCGTAAAGACTTCAACGGCTATAAGACCGTAATCGTTTTTCTTTTTGGCGTTTAATTATTGCGAATGATCATAAACTACAGCCACTTATAATGTCAATTCATAAATAAGGCATAATCAAAAGGAAATAATCAAGAATTTAATTGACATATTTTCAAGTATGACTATGTTAATCAAAAGATGAATGAAAGTATTCATCGAATAAAGGAGGATTTTTTAATGTTGACAGTTTCGGAAAAAGCATTGGAAGTTATTAAGGAATTTATCAAAGAAAAAAGACCGGATTCCTCTATAAGAATAACCATGTCTGCTGGTTGATCCGGGCCCGCTTTGGGCATGGCTCTGGATGAGCCGGGAATTGACGATGAAGTGTTTGATAAAGAAGGAACAAAATTTGTTATTGAAAAAGGTCTTTTTGATCAGGCCAAACCCATCAATGTTGACTTTGTCTATACGCCACAGGGATCAGGATTCAAATTAACGTCCAGCCTCTCCGCCGCCGGTGGCGGATGCGGTTCTTCCTGTAGTTGCTAGAATTTCCTAAAGGGGGGAGGAATTATCCTCCCCCTTTTTTTGATGTCATGATTAAAGATAGAAAAACAAAAATTGATTCAGCTGAAAATCTTTTGAAGCAGCACCGGTATGATGATGCGATCGTTTTGCTGAAGGAACTGAGCGAAGAATGTCCTGGAGAAGAATCCATCATCTTAATGTTATCCTGGGCCTGTTATGACAGCGGTGATCCGGAGCAGGCTGTAAAATATTTAAACATGCTTTTAGAGAGGGAACTTCAACGAAAAGTCTTCACCGGCTTTGCCTTTGATGAGCTTGTGCGCATTTACAAGCAGACCAAGGATTTTCTCAAGCTGGTGGAAATCTGCGAAAGGGCCGCTGCCGCGCAGCCTGAAGATGTTTGTTTGTTAACGGAGCTGGGGAATGCTTATTTGCAATCAGGCCGCGCTGAAAAAGCATGCGAAGTTTACAAAAAATTGATTGACATGGAAAACGACAATCCTGCTTTTCATTGTTACCGGGGAGAGGCTCTGTTTGCCGCCGGTTTATATCAGGAGAGCGAAAAAGCCTATTTAAAGGCCGGTGAAATTGATTCCGAGCAGCCGGATCGCTATTATTTTAAAATTGCAGTTTTATTTCAGCAGGCTCAAAATCACGAAGATGCTGAAAGATTATTGAAAAAATGCGTGACCATCAATTCATCCAACCCCCTCTATTATTGCTCTCTGGGAGATACTCTGGTGAGCAAGGGGAAAATACAGGAAGCCTTTGATGTTTATGAAAAAGCTGTTCAATGCGATCATTCGAGGGCGTCATTATATTACAATCGCTTGGGCAATTCATTAATGAAGGCTGGGGATTTTTTAAAAGCATCTGATGCTTTTAAATTGGCGATCAAATACGAACCGGCGAAAGTGTATTACCTGAGTTTGGCTGAGGCCTACAGACGCATGGGGCTTGCTGAGCAGGCTGACGTGATTATCCGTGAAGTGCATAAAATCGTATGTACTTAAACTTTTCCCAGTTTACGCTGAAAATCACTGAAAACGTGATAAAAATATTCGTTTTCTTCCATTTCTTTTTTTAGAATCAGTCCTAATTCCGAAATTTCATCTTTATTGATGATTAAATTGACACTCTTATTTAAAGTGTTCATATAATCCATAGTGGCGAATGTGGAACTGATTAGCACAACAAAAATCTGTCTGCGCACAGGCATTTCCAAACCGTCTAAATATATAAGAACCTGATTTATTCCATCTTTGCCCACATCGAAATTTTCATTAACGACAATAACGTTAAAGGTCTGGAATGTTGTATATTTCAACGCTTCTTTCGATGTAGCCGGTTCAATTACATTAAAATTAAGTGTTTTTAAATTGTCCCTGGCTTTTTGTCTTATGGCGGGATCATTGTCGCAAATCATGGCGGTGCTTGCATCCATATCCCGGTAATCAAAAGGACGTCCGGAATAATCCAACTCTTCTTCGATTGAATCTGGTGCCAGTTTTTCTGTCTTCATTTAAATGTCCTGATAGTTTTTTCTATAACTTTTAAAATTATCTTTTCCAAGAATCCATTTTTGACTTGCCGTAGGACTTATCAACTTCCAGAGTGCCGATAGCGGCTGCTTGATCTCCGCGTGTTTTTTTAATCGAGTCAATTCCACGATTAACAACGGCTCTGTTGGAAGAAAAGGCAATCGCCGTATTTTCTATAATCAAGCCTTTATCAAAAAGATCAATAATACAATCATCAAAAGTCATCATGCCGAAAGCTCTTCCCTGCGTAATAATGTCATGAAATGTTTTACCTTCGGATTCACCATGAAGGATAACATCTTTTACACGCAGGCTGGTGCTCACCGCTTCAAAGGCGGCGACACGACCGCCGCCTACTTTCGGCAACAGACGCTGACAAGCTATCCAGCGAATGGCATCAGAGAGACGCACGCGGATCTGGCTTTCTTCATCTCTGGGAAACATGCCGACAATGCGGTTTATCGTTTGTCCGGCATCTACGGTATGTAATGTACTTAAAACAAGATGACCGGTTTCCGCTGCACTCAAGGCAATTTCCACTGACTCCCGATCGCGCATTTCGCCCACCAGAATTACTTTTGGGGCCTGACGCATAGCCGCCCGCAAACCATTGGCAAACGTGTCAAAATCTTTGCCCAGTTCGCGCTGGTTTATTGTGGAATTTTTTTGAGGATGAGTGTATTCCACCGGGTCTTCCAATGTGACGATGTGTAGAGAACTATTTTCATTGATTTCGTTAATAATTGCGGCAAGAGATGTTGTTTTGCCCGTGCCGGTTGCGCCCGTTATCAAAACAATTCCGTTTTTTTCACGGGAAATTTTATAATAAGCTTCCGGCAATCCCAGTTCAGCGCATGTCGGAACGATTGATTCCAGTTTCCTTAAAACGATGGAATATTTGCCCAGTTGTGAAAATATATTGACACGAAAACGGGCGACGCCAGGCAACTCATATGACAAATCGCAGGAGCCCTCTTTGATCAGTGCCTGCATCAGGCGATGATCCTGATTAATAAGATTAAGCGCAATAATTTCCGTTTGAAAAGACGTCAGCTTTTCAAAATGCGGTTTTAATGTTACGGAAACCAACTGACCGGCTGAATCCACCTGGAAAGGTTTGTCTACGGTTAATATTAAATCGGAAATATTGGGGTTGGATTCCAGCATTCTTGTCAGGATGTGATCAATTTCCGGTTTTCTCATAAATGGTCCTTTCTAAATAATTTATGCTTCGGTAAAATCTGTCGGTGCATTTTTCAGAAGCGGACGGAACCGGCCTTTTTCGTTTGCCTTGATATAAGCATCCTCGCCGCTTATCCAGGCGCGGTTGTATAGATCCATGATTGCGTCGTCCAAAAGCTGCATTCCATATTTCTTGCCTGTCTGCATCATGGATGGAATCTGATAGGTTTTTGATTCACGTATTAAGTTACGCACGGCGGGCGTGGCAATACAGATTTCCAGAGCGACGCAACGGCTTTTTATATCAACTCTTTTAAATAAAACCTGCGAAATAACCGCGCGTAAACCATCGGCCAGCGTGGAACGAATCTGCAATTGTTCGCTCGACGGAAAAACTTCGATGATTCTGTCCACTGTTTTAGGCGCACTGGTTGTATGAACCGTGGAAAAAACCAGATGGCCGGTGGAGGCTGCCTCGATAGCCAGCGATATTGTTTCCAGATCGCGCATTTCTCCGACCAGAATGATATCAGGGTCTTCACGTAATGCTCCTCGCAGTGCCGCGGAGAAAGACTTTGTATGAATACCCACTTCCCGATGGTTCACGATGCAATTTTGGCTTTTGTGAACGAATTCAATAGGGTCTTCTATGGTAATAATATGGTCACGACGCAGGCGATTGGCTTCGTCAATAATAGCAGCCAGTGTTGTGGACTTACCGCTGCCGGTGGGGCCGGTGACCAGCACAAGACCGCGCGGGAGCTGCGCTAATTTTGATATGACGTTGGGAAGACCCAGCTGCGCGCAGGTCTGAATTTTATCCGGTATTTCACGAAAAACAGCGCCCATACCGTTTTTCTGCCGGAAGTAATTGACGCGATAACGTGCCAGAGAAGGTATTTCATAAGCGAAATCAACATCACCCGTTTCTTCGAACTGCTTTATTTTATGCTCGGGAGTTATTTCGTAAAGAAGTACTTTTAAAGCGTCGTTGGTTAGAACGTCATACTTGATGCGTTCAATGTCACCGCGGATTCTGATTGCCGGCTGCTGACCGGCGACAAGATGAAGATCTGATGCTCCCTGTTCGTGCATGAGATTAAAAAAAGCGTCAATTTTTGCCATTAATTTCTCCTTGTGCTGATTTGGTTTTTCTTTACCATTTTTTCAGTGGGAAAAGAACCCAATATTTGAAAAATAATGAAACTAATTTCTGCAAAGGTAAATTATCTTTTAATTATTTGTAAGTATAGAAAAAACTTGTTTGATTTGTCAATCCAATAATCAGCCTAACACAGGCTAGTGTAGTGTTTCATAAATAAC
>DJVN01000167.1:0-4900 GCA_002441205.1 Syntrophaceae bacterium UBA6255
AAAAGAGCTGAGGTCTGATATCAAGGAGAAAGGGAACAAGATCTTGAAGGATGGGAAAGAGATTTATGCCGATGCCAGTACAAAAGCAAAAGAGATTTTTGTGGAAGTTAAGGATAAAGCGAAGGAGTTGAAGAGAGAAGCCGAAGATGCCGGTGAAAAGATGTCCGATGAAGTTCATGAAAAGATGGGGCAGGTTAAGAAGGTTTTTGGGAAGTCGTGAGAGAGCGGTATAACATGTACCGGCGTGTCCTTTTTTTATAGATAAAGGATATGTCCATTAATAAAGGAGTCGTCATGAAAGGCATTGTGGAAGATATAGAGGGCCGCACCGATAAGAATGACTATTTTCAGCGGGTGCTTTTGACGGCTAAAAGAGGAAAAATGGAGTCAACTGCGCGCAATACCGCGCTCAGCTTTTATTCAACACATAGGAGAATCATCATGAGATATTTAATTGTATTCGTAGCAGCACTGTCCTTGCTGGCATTTAGCGCATGTGAAAGACCTACGGCGGTGGAAGCCCCTGATACCATTGTGGTCACACCTCCCGGACCTGCAGGACCTGCAGGAGAACAAGGATCACAAGGAGTGCAGGGAGCACAAGGAGTGACGGAAAAAGGTGAAACCGGCGCGACCGGAATGACGGGAGCAGAAGGTGCCAAGGGCGAACAAGGTAATCAAGGGAATAAGGGTAATACAGGTGACACAGGTGGTGACACGATAGTCGTTGTTCCTGATCGCTGATTGATTTGCATAAGAGGATGATTAATCAAAACATTAAACTTAAGGGAGAAAAGAAATGAAACAAACAAGAATTAAAATTATTTTAGTTATGTGCGTATTCGCGATCCTGGGAATCTTTTCGATTTCCTCTTATGCGGCTACGGCCAATGAGATCGATGCCAGCGTCAATGCATCCCTTGACCGTTTTGTCAATGAAGTCAAGGGCGCGCAGGAGTTTCTTGACGCCTCTAAGGGAGTTCTTATCCTTCCGAAGGTCATACAGGGTGGAGTTGTCGTCGGAGCCGAGTATGGAGAGGGAGCCTTAAGGATCAAAGGGAAAACGGTCGGTTATTACAACATCGTTTCCGCATCTTTCGGCTATCAGATCGGAGCTCAGCAGAAGGACATCATCCTTGTTTTCATGAGCGATACTGCTTTGAAGAAATTCCGTAACAGCAAAAACTGGCGGGCAGGTGTTGATGCCAAGGTAACCGTGGCCAATATCGGCGCCGATGAATCTTTAAGCACGCTAAAATTCAAGCAACCGGTTGTCGGATTTGTATTTGGCCAGAAAGGGCTTATGGCCGGCGCTACGATAGAGGGCTCTAAATTTACCAAACTGAAAAAATAATAAGTACCGAGGTATTCAATAGATATCTTTCTGACCTCACGTACACGGATTTACGGTGTTTCTTTGCGACATGCCACTGCGTATTGCCCGGCACTGGGCCGGTAATATGTGCTAACCTCGGTTAAGGCGCCGGGGAAACCGCACTGCTCTCCTCCCGTTGCGGTTTTCCCGGCAGCCACACAAATTCTGTGGCACTGGTTATTGGATTTCCCGCGAACCGTCATCCTCGTTTACAAATGGCTTGGCGATGCCCGGTTCGGAGCTCTTAAGAGATTCAGTTTAACGAGGGAAACATGAAAAAAGTATTGGTCGCGGCATTTGTAATTCTGGCGCTATTTCCCGGGACTCTTAGTGCCCAGGATATAGAAAAAAAGAAAGTCACAGCATTTGTAATTCTGGCGCTATTGCACGGAACTATCGACGTGCCGGATAATATGGAAAAAAAGAAAATCGAATTTTTAATATCTTCTGTAGAGAATTTGCAAGGCGCAATATTCATCAGAAACGGCTCCGAGTATGATGGGAAGAAAGCCGCGGAGCATTTAAGACTGAAACTTAAAAACGCCGGTGATAGAGTCCAAACCGCTGATGATTTCATAAGGCTGTGCGCGTCCCGATCTTATATTACGGGTAAACCGTATATGATCAAACTGTCGAATGGAAAGACCGTAAAATCAGAAGGATATTTTCGGAAAAAACTGAAGGAATATTGTTTAACCGTAAAATGAGCCCCGTTAGAGCAAGGGCGCTTTGCGATTTCAGATGGTGGTATTAAACAGCTATCTGCGATACAAGATTTCATCCCGCCAATAGGCGTTGGGGGCATTCTCTGACGGGGTATATATATCTCACAACGAATTTAGGTTGATATTTATGGTAAAAAAATTTTTTTGATAAAAACATGAAAATCGTCAAATCTTTCTTTTTGTTCTTTTTGTTCGTATCTATCTTGAGTCTCAGCAATGGATGCGCGACCTTACCACGTGTTTCTGAAAAGATTGACGAGGCGCCGAAAGCTGCGGAGCCGCGCCAAATCGTTTCATCCAAAGGATTGTTATCTCCAGAAAAAAGTAAAGCTATCATGGAACGGTTGAAGCAATCCGCTAACCCGACGGACATGCTGGAACGTTACACTGCCGTGGTAGAATCGGTCACCGAAAGCCCGCTGACCAGGGGAAACAAAGTCACTTTGCTTATTGATGGTCCGGCTACCTATGCCGCGATGTTTGAAGTCATTCTCAATGCCAAAGACCATATCAATCTGGAAACTTTCATCATCGAAGATGATGAGATTGGAAAAAAATTTACTGACCTGCTGTTGAAAAAACAGGCTCAAGGCGTTCAGGTCAATCTCATTTACGACAGCGTGGGAAGCATAACAACGCCCGAATCTTTTTTCCAACGCTTGCGGAACGGGGGGATTCAGGTAGTCGAATTCAATCCGGTAAGTCCGTTCAAGGTTCCCGGGCGTTGGTTCATGGTTGGTCAGGATCACCGCAAGATTTTGATTGCTGACGGTAAAGTCGCCATTATCGGAGGCATCAACATCAGCAAAGTTTATTCGGGCAGGTTTTCCGGAAGGAAAAAAGTAAAAGGGGAGCCATTGCCCTGGAGGGATACAGATATTCAAATTGAAGGACCTGCTGTAACAGAAGTCCAAAAGCTTTTTCTTGAAACCTGGTCCAAGCAGAAAGGAACAATACTATCAAAGCAAAGCTATTTTCCAGAGCTGAAAGAATCGGGTAAAGCCCTGGTGCGCGTTGTCGGCAGTACGCCCGGCACGGACAACCGGATTACGTTTCTCGCGTATGTGGCCGCCATCATGTTTGCGGAGAATTCCATTCATTTGACCAATGCCTATTTTATCCCGGACGATCAGATATTAGAGGCCTTCAAGGATGCTGCCAGGCGAGGTGTTGACGTAAAGATTATTCTCCCCTCAACCACCGATTCTTCGCTAGCATTAAATGCAGCGCGGCATAATTATTCCGGGCTTCTGAAAGCGGGGGTAAAGATATATGAGCGCCGTAACGCTCTGCTACATGCGAAAAGTGCGGTTATTGACGGTGTATGGTCGACAGTCGGTTCCACCAACCTGGACTACTTGAGCCTCTTAAGTAATGACGAGGTAAACGCGGTTGTCCTGAACCATGAGTTTGCGATAGAAATGGAACGAATGTTTGCCTTGGACCTTGAAGAATCAGATCAGATCCAATGCAATAAATGGGAAAAAAGATCTTTATGGCAAAAGGCGCAGGAATCCCTGGCGCACTTATTTTCCCGTTGGCTGTAACGGTCACTCAAAATAGCGATTGATTTGGAATTGGATAAAACATCACCGAAGATCGGTTTCCTAACATATAAAAGATCAAAGGCAGTCATGGTCCCCTATAAAAAAATACGACAGTTGTTTATTTTTAGCATATTTCTTGCGGCAATTTTAATTGGCGGCTGTTCTACGACTGTCAGCACTCTTGTTGAAGAGGGAGCGCCCCAAGGGAAACAGCCGCCGGCGCATCATACGATAGATGGTTTTCAAAACATTTATCATAATCCGGAACATCACGGATTCGCGAATTTTATGCGTTGGAAATTGGGGCACATACCTGAGGAAGAACCGGCCATTACTCATACTCAGATGATGCCCTATGTGCCGGATATTGTCGCACCTGATTATCAGCGTATTGATCATCCCGATCCCGCTAAAATACAGATTACCTGGATAGGTCAGTCGACTTTTTTAATTCAGGTTGCGGGGATCAATATCTTGACGGATCCCGTTTTTAGCAAAAGATTATCGCCTGTTCGCAGCTTTGGTTTAAAGAGGCGCAGTCCTCCGGGGATACCCTTTGAGCGCCTGCCTCCGATCCATGCCGTTCTTATAAGTCACAATCACTATGATCATCTCGATCTACACACGGTTAAAAAGTTAGGAAACTCGCCAAAATACTTTGTTCCTCTGAAGCTGGGAAAGTGGTTCAGCAATCGTAAGATTACAAACTACGAGGAGATGGATTGGTGGGATGCCGCGATGTTCAAAGACATCCGCTTTGTGTCCGTACCAGCCCAGCATTTTTCCAGACGAGCCGTCCATGACGGCAATAAAACGCTCTGGGCGGGATGGGTATTGGAAACGAAGCGCGGGAAGATACTTTTTGCCGGCGATACGGGATACGCTTCTCATTTTAAGGAAATCAGAGAAAAACTGGGGCCGATGCGTCTGGCGCTCCTGCCCATCGGGTCGTATCGGCCCCGTTGGTACATGAAGTCCATTCATATGGATCCCGCGGATGCCGTGGCCGCCCACAAGGATCTGCAGGCGGAGCAATCCATTGCCATGCATTGGGNNGGGGGACTTTTTATATAGCCGATGAAGAGTTGGGTGAACCGCCCCTTTATTTGAAAATAGTCATGAAAGAAGCGTCTATAGCGGATGATTCCTTCATCGTGATGAAATTTGGGGAAACGCGGATTTTTGAATGAAAATAGATGAAAATTCTACAACACCCCAATCATTTAAAGAAAGACACGAAGTAACGCGTGGCG
>DJVN01000167.1:4917-5338 GCA_002441205.1 Syntrophaceae bacterium UBA6255
AAGTTTGAGTCTCATTACGACTTACGTTTCGAGCGTTCGTTTCTCTCGCTCTCAACGAGTGTCACTAGTATCCCTCAACATGCTGAGGATTCTCCCATTAATGAGACAAAAGCAACCATTTCATATTCCGGGAACCATCCTCTTTTGTGAATATAATCAACAGTTATTAAAGGATGAATAAATACTTCCGGTCTTTCGAGCTGTTGGCAGACTAATTGCTACTATATTTATATGATCATGTTTATTATACGAATAAAGGAGGTGATACCGATGGCAAATAAAGATGGAAAGGGACCAAAAGGCCAAGGGCCGCGAGATGGACACGGCGGAGGCAAGGGCAAGGGCAAAGGAAAAGGAACAAGTAAACCCGCCGGCCCGAAAAAAGGCGGGGAAAAGGGCGGATGTTAAGCGCCGAAAAATA
>DJVN01000216.1 GCA_002441205.1 Syntrophaceae bacterium UBA6255
GAAAAGAAATCAAATCCATTAATGAATGCCATACAGAAGAAAAATAAAACGATAATGATTGTCGCCGGTGAAGCTTCCGGTGATATGCATGGAGCCCACCTCGTCAGAGAAATATTAAAAATCAACCCGGCTCTGAATTTTTACGGTATTGGCGGAAACAAGTTAAAAGAAGAAGGCGTCCAGATTCTGGCCAGCGCTTCGGACATGGCCGTAGTCGGTCTGACGGAAGTTGTTTCCAAATTAGGGAAAATTTTTAAAATAATGGGGATGATGAAACGATCCCTTGATGAGCGCCGTCCTGATCTTGTTATTCTGATTGATTATCCTGATTTTAATCTGCCCTTAGCCAAAGCCGCTAAAAAAAGAGGAATAAAAGTTTTCTATTATATCAGTCCGCAGGTCTGGGCCTGGCGCAAGAGCCGGATCGGACAAATTAAAAAAACAGTGAATAAAATGGCGGTCATTCTGCCCTTTGAAGTTGATACTTACGCTCAAGATGGTTTTACGGTAAATTATGTCGGCCATCCTTTGCTGGATATGGTAAAATTGAACTATTCAAAACAGGAATTGAGAAAAGAATTCGGTCTGGCCGAGGATAAAATTACGATAGCAATTATGCCCGGCAGTCGGCCATCGGAAGTCAGAAAATTGATGCCGGAACTGATGCGGGCGTCTGAAATATTGCAAAAAGAAATACCGGCTATACAATTTGTTCTACCGCTGGCGGATACGCTTGAAGAAACAGAGGTAACTGAATTTATTTCCGGATCCAAGGTGAAAGTAAAAGTAGTTTCCGGTCAAACTTATGATGTTGTTTCCTGCGCCGATCTGGCTTTGGTTGCTTCGGGAACGGCAACTCTCGAAACCGCTCTCTTGAAGATTCCCATGGTGATCGTTTATAAAATTTCTTTGCTTTCCTATGCCATCGGCAGATTGATCGTTGATGTAAAAAATATTGGACTGGTCAATATTGTTGCGGGAAAAACAATAGTACCGGAACTGATTCAGAGAGATGCCAGCGGTGAACGTATCGCCAAAGAAGCCCTGGCCATTTTAAAAAATGAAGGGAAAAAACAGGAAATTATCAAAGAACTGGAAGCAATTCGCGCCAGACTGGGTGAGCCCGGTGCCGCAATAAGGGCTGCGCAAATTGCCTGCGATATGATATAGGAAACAATATGAATACGTTTAATAGATTGTTTTTAATGGCCAGGCAATATTACGTGCGCTTTATTTTCGCGGCGATTTGCATGGTCATTGCAGGCGGTTTGCAATCCGCCCTGCCGTTGATTGCCAAACCGGCCATTGATCAAATATTTGTCAATAAAGATATCGCTTCTCTGAAATGGATCCCTCTTACAGTAATAGCCATTTTTCTTTTTAAAGGATTGTGCAACTACGGACAGAACATTATCATGAGCTCCATCGGATTGCGAATAGTTACAGATTTACGCAATAAACTTTACGATCAAATTCAGCAACAATCCTTATCTTTTTTTGCTGAACATCCCACCGGATTGCTGATGTCCCGGATTACCAATGATGTTCAGTCCGTTCAAACCGCTTCATCAGAAGCAATAACAGCATTAGTCAAAGACACCTTTATGCTGATATCATTGGTGGGGGTTATTTTCTATACCGATTGGAAACTGGCGTCTATCGCGATAGTCGTCTTTCCTTTGGCAGTTTATCCCATTGCCTTTTTTGGCAGAAAAATGCGCAAGTTGACAACCTCAACGCAAATCACCATGGGAACCTTGAATTCTCTTTTGCAGGAAACCATTTCCGGAACCCGCATTGTCAAAGCATTCGGCATGGAAAAATACGAGAGCAAAAGATTCGCCGCGGAAAACGAAAGATTGTTTAAATATAACTTGAAAGCCGTTTCCGTAAACGCCATTTCCAGCCCCTTAATGGATTTTCTGGGCGGATTGGGGATAGCCGCCGTCATTTTTTACGGCGGCTATAATGTTGTTCAGGGCCATTCCACTCCCGGCACCTTCTTCTCCTTTATTGCCGCGCTTTTGATGCTTTACGAACCGGTTAAACGGCTCACTAATATCAATAACACCATCAATCAGGGCATTGCCGGTGCAGACCGTATTTTTAGCATCATTGACCTTCCTCCGGATGTGAAGGATACGCCGGGCGCTATAAATCTTCCACCCATTAGTCGAGGCATCCATATCGATGGTGTTACGTTCTGCTATGAAAAAACACCGGTATTGAAAAATATCAATCTTTCCATTAAGGCCGGTGATGTTGTCGCGTTTGTTGGAATGAGCGGTGGTGGCAAAACATCACTGGTCAATCTGATCCCTCGTTTTTATGATGTCATTGACGGCCGTATCCTCATTGACGGCCATGACATCCGCAACGTGACTCTGCAATCACTGCGCAAGCAAATTGCCATAGTGACGCAGCAGACGATACTTTTTAATGACACGGTGAGAAATAATATAGCATATGGTGATATCCAAAGAACAGAAGAAGACATTATCAATGCCGCCAAAGCGGCCAACGCTCATGATTTTATCGTGCGCCTGCCGAAAGGATACGAAAGCAATATCGGAGAATTGGGTACTAAACTTTCCGGAGGTGAGAAACAAAGAATTTCCATCGCTCGGGCGCTTTTGAAAAACGCTCCCATTTTAATTCTCGACGAGGCCACTTCATCGCTGGATACGGAAGCGGAAATTGAAGTGCAGGATGCTTTGGATAATCTAATGAAAGGCCGTACCACTTTGGTCATCGCGCATCGGCTTTCCACCATCCGCAACGCCGACCGAATAATCGCCCTTGTCAACGGGAAGATCGTCGAAGAAGGCAATCACGAAACACTCATGGCGAAAAAAGGCGAATATTTCCGTCTATATAATTTGCAGTTCAAAGCTGAAGGAAGTGATGAAAGAAATGATCAATTGGCAAAAGATATGGGATGATGACGGAAATAAAAATGTTTACATCCCTGTCAAAGTAATTGCATCCATCCTGTCTTTTTTTTATCTAGGTGTTATCAATTTTCGCAATTGGCTTTATGATCACAAAATATTAAAAGAAATGAAACTTCCCTGCCCGGTAATCAGTGTCGGCAATATCACTGTCGGTGGTACAGGCAAAACTCCCTGTGTAATCATGCTGGCTCGAATGCTTCAAAAAAATGGCTTTAAGCCGGCGGTTATCAGCCGCGGTTACGGCAGCAGAAGTATCAATCCTGTGAATATTATATCAGATGGTGATAAAATTTTGCTGGACAGCGAAACTGCCGGCGATGAACCCTATTTGATTGCTCAAGAAT
>DJVN01000151.1 GCA_002441205.1 Syntrophaceae bacterium UBA6255
GATTATTTGCCCGCAATCCCAAAGTAAAACCGGAAGATATCGAATCCGTTTTTGTCGGTTGCGCCAATATTACCGGTATGCAGAATGACATCGGACGTCTTGCCTGGCTGGCTGGTGGATTCCCGGAATCCGTTCCCACCAACACCCTGACCATGCAATGCCCTTCCGGTATGGCAGCGACGCAGCATGCGGCGCGCGCCATTATGTGCGGTGAAGGTGATACCTATATTGCTTCCGGTATTGAAGATATGCAGAAAGTTTTTATGGCTATGCATATGGATTTTGCTCCGCGTTTGGCCACCCGATACAACATCCTTGATTTTCCGATGGGCAACACAGCGGAAAAGGTTGCGGAAGTCTACAAAATCAGCCGCAAGGATATGGAAAATATGGCTTACTGGAGCAATAAAAAAGCCGATGAANNAAGCCACCAAAGCCGGAAAATTCAAAAATGAAATAATCCCGGTGGAAGCTTTGAAAGACGATGGCACAGCTTTTATGGCGGATTACGATCAGTGGATTCGCGGTGACGTTTCTATGGAATCAATGGCAACCATGAAAACTCCTTTCAAGCCGGATGGCGTTGTCACTGCGGCAACTTCTTCTCCTCTGACCATTGGTGCGGCAGCGCTGCTTCTGATGGAACGCTCCAAAGCCGACAAACTTGGACTTTCTTACAGTATTAAATACGAAGCTGGCGCTCTGGGCGGCTGCGATCCCACGATCATGGGGATGGGTCCTGTTCCCGCTGTCCAGAGACTGTTGGCACGCACAGGCAAGAAAGTCAGCGACATCGGTGTTTGGGAACTCAACGAAGCTTTCGCGAGTCAGTCCCTGGCCTGCTTGAGAGAGCTGGGCATTGCCCAGAACGCTCCTTTTGACAACGTCAATATTTGGGGCGGCGCTCTGGCGCTCGGTCATCCGTTGGGACAAAGCGGATGCCGCATTCTAGTTACACTGCACAGCATCATGAAGACGGACCGTAAGGATGCCAAATACGGTGTAGCATCACTTTGCGGCGCTTTCGGCAATGCCGGTGCTACAATGCTCAGCAGAGTGTAGGATTATCCGTTCAAATTATAAATAATAAAGGGAGCTCTTTTATCCAAGAGCTCCCTTTAATTTGTAGCTTAAACCATTCCTTAAAACTTTAGCAATTTTTACATCTTGCCTGAAAGAAAAAGATCAGCATCACGAGCTGTTTCATCAGGCAGTTCTTCCATCGGAGTATGCCCGGCTCCTTCATATTGAATAAATTTGGCTGTTGGTAATTCTTGCTTCCATTTTGGGAAAGAGGTGTCGAAAGGTGTCCATATATCCTTGGTACCCCACATCACCAGAGTCGGGGGCTTCAGGTCTTTTATCCCTTCTGAAAGCTTCTCATTGTTGCACATCCTTCTGAATTCGGTAAAAACATCGACACTTCCGCCTTTATTACCTTCTCTCATGGCCAGCTCGAAATAGCGATCTTTGAGTTTGTCTGTAACTTTTGATTTGTCTCCGAACACCTCTTCCACCGCTCCGTCTACTAAAAAACGAGGATAGACGTATCGCGCAAATGGCCGTATAGTGGGGAAGCTGGCAAAGGCGATGATACCCGGCAGAGGCTGGGGAAATCCAACAGAATCTATAAGAATAAGTTTTTCAACCTTTTCCGGATGCTTTAGAGCATAATTCCATGAGATATAACCGCCGAGTGAATTTCCCGCTAAATAAAACTTTTCCAGTTTCATTTCGTCCACGATTTTTTCAAAAAGGCTCACGGCTCCGTCTTTTGTATTGAGAGATGGATCGGGCGGCGGTCCCGTTAATCCGAACCCCGGAATATCGAGTCTTAAAATTCGGTAACGATCTTTCAGCCGTTCAACCCATCCATCCCAAGTATGCAGTGAGGCGCAAACACCATGAAGCAGAATTAAAACAGGTCCCTGACCTTCATCCTTATAGTGAATATTCATATCGTCAATTTGAATAATTTCTGATTCGGAATCGGCATATTTTGCTTTCAATTTGTCCAGCGGTATAGTATTCATCCCCAGGGAAGAACAACCCAGTGTTGCAGTTATGACGCAAAATAACAGGACTAGAATGAAATTTTTGTGATTGATCATTTCAGCGTCTCCTCGGTATTATTTTCTGAAAGTAATCGGGAAAAGGTTATTGCGCGTGAACTATAGGATTTTTTAGTCTTGCATGTCAATGAAATATTGTCGTCAAGATATGAAAAAAAGTTAATGACTTCGTATTTTATAAAAAATTCAATAAAAAAATATTGTCAAAAATGATATCATGTCTTATATTAAAAAAAAGCGTTCAGACTAATTTATTACGGCGGAAAGGAGATTGCTATGAAGACATATGCTATTAAGTATCTGGAACTGGCGGAAAAACATGCGGATAAAGTGGCAGCACGATGGTTAAAAGATGTGAAGAGTAATGCTAAAACACCAACGTACAGAAGTTTGAATGAAGATGATCTCGTTTATCAATGTGTCAGATTTTATCAGAATTTCAGCAAGATGTTTCTTGATGAGAAAATAACGGATGATGTCCTGAGATATTTCCGCAGTTATGCGCAGGAAAGTCACGAGATGGGCATTCCTGCTAAAGAAACGATTTACGCACTGATCCTAATGCGGAGGCATATCTGGTTATACGCTGAGTTCCAGACGATATTCAGCTCCGGTATTGATCAGCGGCAGGCGCTTGATACTCTCGGGCGTACGATTTTGTTGTTCGACTATGCTTGCTATGAGGTAACAAAAGAATACCAAAAGCTGATAAAAGAAGGAAAGAAAATTAAAAAGTAATCGTTTGATGATATTGTAATGCCGTACTAACGCTCACAGAAAGGAGATATTCTTATGGTAGAATCTATAAAGTTGCTTGATATAGCAGAACAGAACGCTGAGGAGATTGCCGAACATTGGGCAATGGAAGTTCAGAAGAATAAACGGACTACACATTATCAAAGTATAAAAAAAGAAAAGTTGATTGTTTACGCAGTTGATTTTTACCGTAACTTACGGAAATTGCTGGTTCCTGAAGATCGCCTAGAATTCACCCAGGAATATTTCCAGAAATATGCGAAAAAATGTTATGAAATAGGTTTGCCCCTTCAGGAAGCCATTTACGGACTTGTTTTGATGCGCCGTCATATGTGGCTTTACGCTGATTTCCAGGCGATTTTCATTGACGCTTTGGAACATAATCAGGCTATTGATGGTATTATGCGAGTTATGCTCATGATGGATTATGCAATATATGAGATTACACAGTATTATCTTGAATCAGCCAAATAAAATTTATATAAAATATATAAAAACATAAAAATATTCTCCGCATTGAGGTCATGAATGCAGAGAATATTTTTTTATAAAAATGACTTTTATCTGCGCGAGTAAACAATATGAATATTATATATAAATAATTGATATTGTAAGATAATTATGTCGAATCCGGAAAAAAGACAAATAAATTCATTAAATCTTACTTATTATGTTGACAGAGTGAATTTTGAGATGTATAAGAGTCAAAAAATGACTTTCGGTCATTTTAAGCGCAAGTTTAAAACTTGTTTTAATTTTTTAATAAATTGAGTAATTTTTGTGTTGCGATCAATCAAAGATAATCAATTAATTTTGAATCATAGAGTAAAGACGCTCATTCGAAAAGAGCAAAAAATACAACTAACAAAAAATAGTTAAGGAGGATTTTATGGCGAGTTTGTGGGTTGATTTAAGGGATATTAAATTCCAAGTGTTTGAAGTATTGAAGATAGGTGAAACATTACTGGGCAAAGGCCGTTATGCGGATTATGATGTGGACACTTGCAGCATGGTTCTTGACCAGGCGGCAAAATTTTCGGAATTGGAGCTTGCTCCCACCTATCCTGATGAAGTTCATCGTAAACCGGTCGAAGCAACATTTAAAGATGGCAAAGTAACAACACCCGAACCTTATAAAAGACTTTGGAAACTTTATTGCGAAGCCGGATATATGGCTATGGCGGACCAGCCGGAAGTCGGCGGTCAGGGTTTTCCCGCCGTTCTTGCTGCCGCATCCGCAAATATGTTTCTGGCCTGCAACCAGGCGTTCACCATGTATCCCGGTCTGACCCACGGAGCAGCAAGATTGATGGAACAGTTTCTGCCCGCAAGCAATCCGTTGCGCGAAGTATTATTGCAGAAAATGTATTCCGGTGAATGGGCGGGTACAATGTGTCTGACCGAACCGGGCGCCGGTTCCGACGTCGGAGCTTTAAAGGCAACCGCTAAAAAGAATGCTGATGGTACGTACTCCATCGTTGGTACAAAGAGCTTTATCTCTGCCGGTGATCATGATTTGACCCCGAACATCATTCATCCCGTTCTGGCCAGAATCGAGGGCGACCCAAAAGGAACAAAAGGCATTTCCATTTTCATGGTTCCCAAAATCAGATTCAATGAAAAGGGCGAACTCGGAGAACCCAACGATGTGCAGTGCGGTAACATCGAAAGCAAAATGGGTATCCACGGCAACGCCACCTGTACACTGAACTTCGGTTCGGACAATAAGTGCATAGGATATCTCATGGGTGAAGAACGTCAGGGTATGCCGATCATGTTCATAATGATGAACGAAGAGCGTCAGGGTGTCGGTATGATGGGCGCTTCTCTATCCATGGCTGCTTATCTGCATGCTCT
>DJVN01000122.1:0-2758 GCA_002441205.1 Syntrophaceae bacterium UBA6255
TTCAAATCACTCCGCCCCGACCAATCATTATCGGATTTTTTCAATAGATTATTTCTGTTCAGTTTTTCTCTCGATTTCAATCCAAAAATTTCTGCTTTTTAAAAATATAATTTTATATTTCACAAAAAAAAGAATAGTGATATTATCATATTGAAATCATGGGGAGATAACGACCTCCGAATGTGGTTTGCGATAAGCGTTTGTTTCTCACGATTCCTTTATCTTTCTTCCCCATTTGTTTAAGTATTCGTTTAAGAAAACATGGATAAACTGCAATTTCTTGAACCACAGAGCAGGTTTAAATCGCGAGATATGAAAAAGAATAGTTCAAAACCCAACCTGACCAATAAAAGTTCCGATCCGTTTCTGGCACTGGAAAGACTGATCGTGAAATTTTCATCCCAGTTTGCCAGTGTGCCGGTTAATGAAATTGATCAGAAAATTGATGAGGCCTTGAAGCAAATCGTCGAATGTATCGGCATTGATCGTTGTACTTTCTGGAAAATGTCGGAAAATATGGCAGACGTAACCGTGAGTCATCAGTACGTTGTTGCTGGCATCATGAAACACGAAAACATCAGCCATAAAGAATTTCCATGGATTTTCGGAAAATCAATGAGTGGTGATCATATATGTCTGCACAATGTTAATGAATTGCCTGAAGAAGCGGCTCAAGACAAGGCATCTTTTTTGAAACGAGGCATAAAATCCTTTTTGAGTATTCCTTATTTTATAGGCGGTATTCCGGTCGCCGGACTTACGTTTACATCGATAAGGAAAGAAGTGTCGTGTTCCGAAGATTTTATTATCAGGTTGAAACTGATTGGAGAAATAATCGCAGGCGCCGTTTATCGTAAGAGGATGGAAGAACGATATCGGGCAAGCATCGGGGTGGAAGATCAGAGTCAAAAAAGTTATTTGCCTTTGCGTCCGGAAACGCAGAATGAAATTGATTATAGCGGTATTATTGGAAAGTCCGAATCGATGAGAATTGTTTTTTCCCGGGTGGAACAGGTGGCGCCAACGGATTCCGCCGTGCTGATCACGGGAGAAACGGGAACAGGGAAGGGCGTAGTAGCCCGCGCGATTCACGAGCTCAGCCGCAGAAAAAAGAACAGAACCGTGACGGTCAATTGCGCGGCGTTGACGCCGACACTGATAGAAAGCGAATTGTTCGGTCGGGAGAAGGGCGCGTATACCGGTTCCACCGAGATGCAGATCGGCCGATTTGAATTGGCCGATAAGGGAACGCTGATTCTGGATGAAGTTACGGAATTGCCCATGGACTTGCAGGCAAAACTTCTCCGGGCGATTCAGGAAGGAGAATTTGAGAGGCTTGGCTCTCCAAGAACCATCAAGGTGGATGTCCGTATTCTCGCTCTGACAGGTAAAAATTTAAAAGAGGAGGTGGTCAAAGGGCGATTCCGTCAGGATCTCTACTATCGCCTGAATGTTTTTCCGATTGTCATACCACCTTTGAGGGATCGAAAGGAAGACATCCCGCTTTTCGTTGAACATTTCGTTGCTGAATTCAACCGCAAAATGCAAAAGGAGATTAAAAATATCCCCAAACATGTCATCGAGAAACTCATGAGCTATTCCTGGCCTGGTAATGTGCGGGAACTCGAAAACATTATAGAGCATGCTGTCATCATTTCTCAGGGAGCCACTCTACAGATTGGAGAAATATTGGAAACGACAGGACCGGAATTATCCGAAGATCATATGATTACGAATCTTAGTGAAATTGAGAAGCGGCACATCCTTAAGATTCTGGAAAAAGCAAACTGGAGAATTGAGGGTCCGAAAGGCGCTGCCCTTCTTCTGGGTTTGCATCCAAATACCTTACGCGGTAGGATGCAGAAACTCGGCATACGTTTGGAAAAAGGTTCAGCCCAATAAGATAATCAATATCATACCACCGTATTTAGTAGAACTACCATTAATAGTAGCTTATCTAAAATAATGCTACAGCAGCATCTTAAATTATATTCAATTATATCATAATGTTAGCTATTATTATCATGAAGACAGTTTTTGGCACGTATTATGTAAATAAAACAATGTAACAATTATTGTTACTTGACAGGAGTTTAATATGACGGAAATACAGAAAAGCATTTTAAATAACGGAATGAAAGTGACGCCACAGCGACTAGCCGTGCTAAAATTTCTGAAGAACAACAGGATTCATCCCACGGCGGAGAAGGTGCACAGTGAGTTGCTGAAAGATTATCCCTCACTTTCGCTGACAACGGTTTATAAAACTCTGGCAAAGTTTGTGGAAGAGGGAATGATCAAAGAACTGGATATTGATCCCAATAAAATGAGATTTGATATCTGCGTGGATGATCATGATCATTTTCACTGTCAGGTATGCGATAATGTTTACGATATATTTTATGACAAAAAGAATTGTGACGATAATCTGCAAAAATGTAATGGGGAAGGTCACCGGGTGGATTCGGTTAGTGTCAACTTCAAAGGTGTATGTAAATATTGCGAGGGCATGAGCGCCGGAGTATTATAAAAAATATAAAGTATTGAAAAATAGGTTGAAAAACGTCGACAATGGGTTTAAATTTAATAAGTTGAGGATATTTTTAGTTTAACGGTTTTAAGTATCAGTAGAAACCAAAAAAAGAGACATTATGTATAAGGAAAAATATAAAATAATAAAGACGCTTTTATGGTCAGTAATGCTCACTGTTTTTCTCACGCCATCAGGAACGGTATCCGCTCTGGATCCGGGCGCATT
>DJVN01000122.1:2787-3522 GCA_002441205.1 Syntrophaceae bacterium UBA6255
TTCAGGCAGCCCAATTCCGACGCGGTAGCCCTCAACAGAATCAATGACCAGAACCCGAGCCTGATATTAGGTTCGCTCCGTGCCAACGGCAACATCTTTCTCATCAATCCTTCAGGTATCGTTTTTGGAGAAGGCTCCCAAATCAATGTAGGCGGATTGGTGGCTTCGTCTCTGAACATGAGCGACCAAGACTTTCTCGCCGGCAGGTACATTTTTACCAATGATGGCAATGCGGGAGACATACTCAACCAGAGTAAAATCAAGGTTAAATCCGGCTCGTTTGCGGCGCTTATCGCACCCGTAGTAACCAACGAAGGGACCATCACCGCTCAAAAAGGCAGCGTCCTTCTTGGCGCGGGTAATCAGGTCACTTTGGATTTCGAGGGTGATGGCTTAATCAGCTACACAATAGATGAAGGAGCGATAGACGCTCTGGCTGAAAACAAAGGTCTCATTAAGGCCGACGGCGGTTTGGTTGTCCTGACCGCAAAGGCGGCTAACAGCTTAACTCAGGCAGTCGTAAACAATATCGGGATTATCGAAGCGCAGACCTTGAAGAAAAAAGAAGGCCGTATCATATTGATATCCGACATGGAAAACGGACAGACCCTTGTGGGCGGTACGCTGGATGCTTCTGCACCAAAAGGAGGAGATGGCGGATTCATCGAGACCTCCGCGGCAAGCGTCAAGGTGAGCGACACAGCAATCATCACAACGGCGGCGCCTAAAGGCAAA
>DJVN01000080.1 GCA_002441205.1 Syntrophaceae bacterium UBA6255
TACAAATTGATTTGTCAGCGGCATAGACATTAAAAATAACAAACATGAATATTAATGTTAATGTTAATGCCAAACCCAGGGAAAACAAATCATCCGTAATTTTCATAAAATATTTCCTCCTTTAGATAGTAACGTTAACGCATGAAGACTCAGCCGTTACGTTTTAAACCGGCTGATTGATCACTTTGATTACATTTGCAAATGTCTTGCCAACAAGCGAAAGAGAATCAGAAGTTTTGTTACTTCTTTAATAATAGATGGTTAGATTAACCGGATACGCCGTCATAAAAGCATGAAATAACTCATTTGGCCTCAATATTTGGTGACGCCTCAATATGCTGAGGGTTACTAATGAGACCGAAGCTTCAGAAACAAATAACCTAAAGGTCACTATAGGTGCACTGAAGCTTGTTGGACGCATTATTATCCCCTAAGCGAAGCGTAGTGGGTTAGATACTCGCGGATCAAGGGGACTGTGTGCGGCTGTAGATCGGCATTTCTATCCCCTTGAGCACATCTGGATGTACGCCTTCATTCCGATTCTCGTGATGAGGCAAAGTTATATATAATCTCTCTGACAGACCGATGAATTTCGAGTTCGAGTCCTTTTTTAGAATCGGTGTCCGTCAATCTTGAAGAAGCTCAAACTGTCCCCGTTATTTTTGTGCAATCAGTTTATAGTTTTTCTCGCGGAATAATCTCAGGCAGGCGTCAGCGACAGTATCGTCATAAATAATTCCTTTATTTTTCTCGATCTCCTCAAGGGCGACCTCAATACCCAAGCCGGGACGATAGGGACGGTGGGAGGCCATAGCCTCCACCACGTCTGCCACAGCCATAATGCGGGCCTCCACGAGAATCTCATTCCCTTTTAATTTTCTTGGATAGCCGGATCCGTCCATCCGTTCGTGATGCTGGTAAACAATTTGGGCCAGCGGCCAGGGAGATTCCACATCCTTCAACATATCGTAGCCATTCTGAGAGTGTTCTTTAATCAGAGAAAATTCAAGGTTTGTCAATTTGGTGGGTTTAGACAATATCTCCGCGGGTATGGATAATTTCCCGATGTCATGAATGGAACCGGCCATCCGGATTCCAGCAATTTTTTCCTGAGATAATTCCATTTCCGTGGCGATGGCACAGGCCAGATGCGCAACCCGGAGTTGGTGACCGGCCGTATAGGGATCTCTGGCCTCCAAGGCAGATACCAATACCTGAATGGTAACGCCAACGGCCTTCCTGAGACTTTCGAGGGTTCGCTCAAGTTCCTCCTGAACCTGTTTGCGCTCGGTTATGTCCCGCATATTAATGATAAAACCTGCAACAGCTGGATTATCCAGCATATTTTTCCCAAGCCCTGCAAAATGACCGGCAGAGCCGTCTTTTCGCACTATGCGATATTCACCGGTAATGACGGAATCTTTTGTCAGAATAGCCTTGCCAAAATGATCGACAGCACGTTCAACGTCATCCGGATGAATAAACGAAAACGCACTTCGACCGATTACCTCCTCTGGCTTGTATCCGATAAAACGTTCGACAGAAAGGCTGCCATATTTTATGTCTCCGTTTTTATCCGTAATGATAATGATGTCTGAAGAGTTCTCTGTAATCTCCTTAAAATATTTTTCGCTCTCCCGCAGTTCCTGCTCCGCCTGCTTGCGCTCGGTGATGTCTCTTATCGTTCCTCTAAATAATATTGGGTTGCCTGATGAATCTCTCTGTAAAGATGCAAATCCTTCGAGTTGTCTTATAGTTCCATCTTTTCTTATAATTTCATATTCAAATATACGGTCGGTTATTCCTGTTGTGTATATTTCATTATAAATTTTAAATATTTTTTTTGCGTTTTTTTCGTCCATGTAATTCCGGTAGTTCATACCCATTAACTCTTTTTGAGAATAGCCCAGGCATCGGCACAATGAATCGTTGAAAAAGGTAAAATTGCCGGCAAGATCAATCTCAAAATAACCTTCCTGGATATTTTCAATAATAGTTCGGTATTTTTCCTCACTTTGACGCAGCGATTCAAGCGCTGTCTCCCGTTGGAATTCGGCTAGCTTGCGCCCGGTTACATCACGTATAATGCCTCTGAACCCTGCCGGTTTATCTGATGAATCTTTTTGTAACGATATAGATACTTCAACGTATCTTTTAGCCCCGTCTTTTCTTGTAGCCTGCCAATTGAATTCTTTGATGGTTTTTCCGGTGCGGTAAACTTGATTAAACGCTTGAAAAACTTTTTTTGCGGTCTCTTTATCAGCATACTGCCGGTAATTCATACCCATCAATTCATCTTTGGAATAGCCATAGAGCCGGCACATTGAATCGTTGAAAAAGGTGAGGTTACCGGCAAGATCCACTTCGTAATAACCATCTTCGATATTTTCCAGAATGTTTCGATATTTTTCCTCACTTTGATGCAACGCTTCGACCATAGCCTTTCTTTGAGACTCCGCCTGCTTTTGCTTGTTTCTAACTTTTGCTTCTTCTAATTCTCTGGCTATGGCCGGGCAAAGACGGGACAATTTACCCTTCACAAAATAATCATGAGCGCCCAGACGCATACACTCTAAGGCTGTTTCTTCGCCAATTATTCCCGATATAATGATAAGAGGGATATCGATATTTGCTTCTTTTAATACGGCAATGGCGAATGGAGCGCTGAATTTCGGCATTTTATAATCGCAAAGGATGATATCCCATAACTTCTCTTGGAGGGCTTTTTTCATCGCGGCGGCGGTTTCTACCCTTTCATACACCGGATTATATCCGCCTTTTTTAAGCTCACGGATAATAAGCAGAACATCATCTTCCGAATCGTCAACCATTAACGTCCGGAGGGATTGCGGATTGCTCTTTTCAGATGGAATAATTTTTTCCATCATAATTCTCTCTTTCATCTCTTCTGATGCGAATATCTAACGTGTCACAATATATTAACCACTCTATTGGTACCTGGCTTATGTCCATTGAACATCTCCTTTTCATCAGTTTATTTTAGGATCAGTTTGTAGTCTTTTTCCCGAAATAATTTCAGACAGGCGTCGGCGACAGCATCGTCATAAAGAATTCCCTTATTCTTCTCGATCTCTTCAAGAGCGGCATCAATGCCCAGTGCCAGACGATAGGGACGATGAGAAGACATGGCCTCCACTACATCAGCCACAGCCATAATGCGGGCTTCTATGAGAATCTCATCCCCTTTCAGATTTCTTGGATAGCCGGATCCGTCCATCCGTTCATGATGCTGGTAAGCTACTTGCGCCAGCGGCCAGGGGGATTCCACGTTTTTTAAAATCTCGTATCCGCTCCGGGGGTGTTCTTTAATCATGGAAAATTCGATTTCTGTCAGTTTGGTGGGTTTGGACAATATCTCTGAGGGGACGGACAATTTTCCGATATCATGGATAGAACCGGCCATCTTAATTCCATCAATTTTCAGTTGGTCTAATCCCATCTCCGTGGCGATGGCGCAGGCCAGATCCGCGACCCGGAGTTGATGACCAGCCGTGTAGGGATCTCTAACCTCTACAACAGATACCATGACTTGAATAGTCGTATCAACAGCCTTCCTGAGGCTGTCAAGCGTTTCTAGAAGTTTCGCTTCCGCCAGCTTGCGCTCGGTAATATCGTGGTTTGATGAGATTATGCCCGCGAGGGTGTTCTGGTTGTCCCGGAAAAATGACAGGTGATTCTCCACCCAAACGGTGGAACCGTCTTTTTTGTATTCCTCCAATTCCAGGGTTCTGCTTCTGCAGGAATCCGCCGCACTGTCGGCTTCAAATTTCAATTCTTCTTCAAAGACTCTGGTAACGAGCTGCAGAGATTCAGGCGTCATTATCTGTTCAAAGGTCTGCTCCATTACCTCTTCAGCCGTGTATCCGCGAAGGCGAATAATAGAAGGACTGACGTAGGTAAAACGTAAATTCAAGTCAAGTACCGTTATAACGTCCGCCATGTTATCAACCACCAAACGGTATGTCTCTTCGGCTTTTCTGAGAGACTCCTCAGCTCGTTTGCGTTCGGTGATGTCATGGATAATTCCTCTAAATCCTATCGGATTACCTGATGAATCTTTGATTAACGATGCAGATTGTTCAATGTATGCTTTAGTTCGATCTTTTCTTATAATCTGCCAATCGAATTCTTTGGTGGGTTTCCCTGTCTTATAAACTTTATTGAACGCTTGAAAAACTATTCTTGCGTTTTCTTCGTCTGTAATCTGACGGTTATTCATGCCCATCAATTCCACTTTGGAATAACCAAGGATCCGGCACATGGAATCATTGAAAAAGGTGAAGTTGCCCTTAAGATCTACTTCGTAATAACCTTCTTCGACATTTTCAAGAATGGTTCGATGTTTTTCCTCGCTTTGGCGAATTGATTCTTCCCTCTGTTTACGCTCGGTGATGTCGCGGATATTACATTGTACCAACCTTGCTCTGTCAACCAGATATATGTCCGTGTCGATACACTGTCCGGCTTTGGTTTTTATCGGCACATCATCGTAATTAAGAATGCCTATCTTGTTCAAATTTTGCATTGTCGTTTGGAAATCACCCCTGTCGAGCGAAATACCTATGTCCTGAAGCTTATGCCCGATGCTCTCCTTCTTGTTATAGCCCAACATCTTTTCGGTGGCCGGATTAGCATGGGTTATTTTCCCTTCGCATTTTTCGAGAAGCACTATCCCGTCGCTTGCCGTCTCAAAAAGACGCCGGTATCGTTCTTCAGAGTCCGCTAACAATTCTTCCAGTTGTTTGCGTTCGGTGATGTCCTCGATGGCCAGAAGGATGATCCGCTCTTTTCCCGACTCTCTTTTAATTTGCCGGGCATTCAAAAGCATTGTGCGCCTGCCGATGGTCGCAAAATCGTGTTCCACCTCATAGTCATC
>DJVN01000160.1 GCA_002441205.1 Syntrophaceae bacterium UBA6255
ATATTTTTTTTACTCTTTAATATAACGTTTGCGCAACTTTTGTTTTTACTGATTTTAATGCTCTCAATTTCATTTTTTCTGCTGATAATTCTTTCCGATCTTAAAAATCCTGCGGTCAGTTCTTCCAGATGGGTGCCCGCGCAGGCGATATTAGCGAGAGGCTCTCCATTAATCTTAACGGTCAGCATTATTTCCTGAATCACTTTAGCAGATGACCTTGTAATAGAATCAATGTTACCGGAACATATTTTTATTTTTTTAATGATCCAGTTGTGATTACTCATATTTGCTTCCTTAAAACCCGGTGATCACCGACCCGAACCGTCAGTTTATTCATATCAAAATATTCCATCAACGGAATGATATATTTGCGGGAAAGTCCGGTTAAATCTTTGAAAGTAGCCGGTGTGGCTTTGCCGTCTTTAATCAGCACTTGAGTATAATCATTCTGTAATTTATTTAACGATTCACTCCAGAAACAAAGTTCTTCGTTTATTTTAATCAAATCTCCATCCTTGAGCATCAAATTGATAATGCTTTGCGCCTTTGCTTTTTGATCCGTTAAGTTGGTTAGAACATCGTTAAGTGAAGGCGGAGTAAGACCTGCGTTCTTATATGTTTTGGCGATATTCCGGCGCAAGAAATCCAAATCTCCCGCCAGTTCCACCTGATGCTTGGCTGAACGCACGCTGTCCTTATCGCTTATGATCGTTCCTTTCTTATTTAGCGAAACCAAAGCCATGTTGAATAATTTGGCCGAAATATCGCCCTCCAGCGATCCCTTGAGCTCTTCTTTGGAGATGCCGCTCTTCAACGGATTTCCTTTGTGATAGGATGTTACATTCTTAATGATAATCTCTTCAAGTTGCTTGAAATAATTTGCAGAGAGGACAGTCGTATCCTCGCTATCCAGCAGAAACGCTTTCTTTTCGGCAAATAATTTTTCCAGCGTTTCTCTGATCTTCTTTGCTTTTGTGCCCAGGCGAAAGGCCAGACGCTGTAAATGGATACCGGTAAAACCGGCTCTTTCCAATATGACGGAAACTTTTTCGTGCAATTCGCTTTTTTGTAATACATTCAGTTCCGCAATGATTTTATCACTG
This sequence comes from Syntrophaceae bacterium UBA6255, assembly GCA_002441205.1. Lineage (GTDB taxonomy): Bacteria > Desulfobacterota > Syntrophia > Syntrophales > Smithellaceae > Smithella. The sequence continues at coordinate 1,104 of DJVN01000160.1, forward strand.
AGTCTTTTATGTTTTTTCGGAAGAGGGTCTATAATCTGACCGCCGCCGATGGTCGTTACCGGAGAATAGCTGCGCAAAACGAAATGATCGCCAGCGACAACAACGTCCTTGTCCGATAAAACAAGCTGTGCGAATCCTTTCTGTCCCGGCGCAAGTTCATCTTTTTCCAGGAGAATGATACGTGAAATAATTTCACTGGTGCCGGTGTGCAGTCTCACCAGCGATCTGTTTTTTAGATTTTTGGTATTGGAGGCAAGATATTCGACAAATATATCCAATCGCTGTGAAGGCCAGACCGTTTGAGGGCGGACAAGAACATTGCCGCGATTGATGATGGTTTTTTCAATGCCTTGCAAATTAATGGCTGTGCGCTGGCCGGACCAGGCCTCTTCCACCGGTTGATTGTGGACTTGAATACCCCTGATGCGGGTGGCAATGTTTTCGGGAAGTATTTGGACGTCTTCGCCCGTTTTAATATGATCGGATACCAGTGTTCCGGTGACGACGGTGCCGAATCCTTTCATGGTAAACACACGATCCACCGGCAGGCGGAAAATACCGTCATCTGTCTTTTCCGCTAGCTTACTCGTTGTCGAATCCAGTGCCGCAATGAGGTCGGTCAAGCCTTCTCCTTTAATGACCGAAACAGGAATGACAGGGGCGCCTTCTAAAAATGTTCCTTTAATAAAATCGGTTATTTCTGATTGAACAAGGTTCAACCAGTCTTTTTCTACCATATCTATTTTAGTCAAGGCCACGATACCTTTTGATATTCCCAGCAGGGAACAGATATGCAGGTGTTCCCTGGTCTGCGGCATGATTCCTTCATCCGCGGCAATGACCATCATGACCAAGTCGATGCCTGCGGCGCCTGAAACCATATTTTTTATGAATTTTTCATGCCCGGGAACATCGACAATACCAAACGTCTGACCTGAAGGAAGCGTTAATGACGCAAAACCCAGTTCAATGGTAATGCCACGTTGTTTCTCTTCTTTGAGACGATCGGTGTCTACTCCGGTAAGAGCTTTTATTAAAGCCGTTTTTCCGTGATCTACATGACCGGCTGTGCCGAGAACGAAATGTTTCATTAATTCGCCTGTCTAATTTGAGACTGTCAGGGAAAATAACAAACTCTGCATTTTTTCACAAGTTTATATTTACGCTACGCGCAAAATAAAAACTATTTTTTTTAGAAAAGAGCTGACAAATTAATTCTTGAAAATAGGAGGTGGAATTGTTACAACCTTCGCAAAAGAGGTCTTGCTTGCGAATACTTGGTTTGGATTATGGTGAAAAAAGAATAGGAGTGTCTGTTTGCGATGAGTTGGGTCTTACCGCCCAGGGACTGCCAACGATTATAAGAAAGACCAGGAAACATGACTGGGAAATTTTAAGAAATCTGCTTAAAGATTATCAAGTTGAAAAAATAGTGATAGGTTATCCAATGAGACTGGATGGTTCAGAAGGCATCCAGTGCGAAAAAGTAAATCGTTTTGCGTTATTACTGGAGAAAACTTTTTCCCTGCCGGTTGTCAAATGGCAGGAGGCTTTTTCCACGAAGGAAGCTGAAGAAATATTGATAAACGCCGGTGTGCGTTGGAATAAAAGAAAAGAGAAGATTGATAAACTGGCAGCCTGTCTGATTCTTCAGCGTTACCTTGATTCTATTTCTAAATAGTTAATAAATTATTTCCCAAAACCATATGAACAAATCAAACAAGAAAAATCACAGGACACAACTCATCAAAAAAAGCAAAATTGTCTTAAAGGATTCTTTTAAGAAATATTTTGCTTCGCATGAGATCATTCGTCGTGGCTTTATAGTTTTAGCTGCGGCAACTTTTCTTTATGCTGCGTTGATGTTGAATTACTCGTTTAGGTCCATCAATACGAAGAATGTTAATGTGGTGATTGACATACCGACCGGGGCAAGTTTTTGGAAAAGCATGGAAATACTTGATGAGGCGGGGCTGATCAAAAACCGTTTTTTCTTTTATAATCTGGCGGTGATCAAGAGAGCCAGACTCAAGATTCGCGCGGGAGAATATGAAATCAACTCACTTATCACTCCCTGGCAAATGATTAACAAACTGATGCGGGGAGATATAAAGCGATATTTTGTTTTGATTCATGAAGATCTTTCCATGCGGGAGATAGCAGATATTTTAATCAGCAAAAAGCTGATCAATAAAGAAATGTTTTTTGAATTGGCCACAGACAAAGAATTTCTGGAATCTCTGAATATAAAAGCGGAGTCAATAGAGGGCTATCTTTTTCCTGATACTTATGAATTTAATCGTTCCATGAATACTCGCCGGATCATGAAAAAAATGGTTGAAACGTTTTGGAAAAAAGTGACACCGGAAATGATCCAGCAGGCGAAAAGCATGGGGTTAAATGAACACCAGTTTGTTACGTTTGCTTCTATGGTAGGCAAAGAATCAGCAACAAATTTTGAAAAACCTTTGATTGCCGCTGTATTTTATAACAGAATAAAAAAAGGGATGCGCCTACAGAGTGATCCCACCGCTGTATATAACCTGGATAGTTTTGAAGGAAAGGTTTTACGAAGTCATCTCAAGAGAAAATCCCCCTATAATACTTATTTGATCAAAGGTTTACCGCCGGGACCGATTGCCAATCCGGGGTTGGATTCATTGAAAGCCGTTCTGAATCCAGAGCCGGTTAATTATCTTTATTTTGTTTCCAAAAATGACGGTACACACTATTTTTCCAGTTCTTTAGATGAGCATAATCAGGCGGTAAAACAGTATATAAGTATTAAAAATAAACAAATACAACAACTTAAAGAAGATACATCTGATACATAAGACTAAAAATTAAAAAAATTATTTCATCTACAATTACAAGTTTTTTTAAATTTTTCATTCCTGACTCATTGATCATATCCTTTCCCCATTTCTCCTGTAATTTTAAGTTACTTAGCTCTAAAAAAAGTTAAATTTTTTGCTTGACAAAGGCAAGTGCCACCTTTATAGTGCCCATGTGGAGTAAAGTGGTTTATCGTGGAGGGAAATGATGTCTGTTTTTAGAGGTCAATATCATCATACTATCGATGAAAAAGGAAGGATAATTTTCCCTTCCAAATTTCGCGAAATATTTGCGGAAGAGTATGACAACAAGTTGGTCATTACAACTTGGGATCAGTACTTGATGGTATTTCCTTACGATGAGTGGCTGATTATTGAAGAGAAGGTGGCCCATCAATCCAAATTACGCAAGGAAGTGCGATCTTTTCAGCGTTTCTTTATGTCCGGGGCGGTTGATTGCAATATTGACGGACAGGGAAGAGTGCTCATCCCACCTACTTTTCGCGAGTATGCTCAATTGGAAAAAGATATTGTTCTGGTCGGTATGCAGAAAAATATCGAAATATGGTCGAAAGATCGTCTCGAAGAGAGAATGAAACAGGCTGCCGGTGAAATTGAAAAATGCGCCGACTTTATAGCTGATCTGGGAATTTAAACCATGATTACCGACTTCTATCACGAGCCGGTAATGCTTAAAGAAGTAATTGATTCGCTTTTGGTTGGTAGAACCGGAGTTTATGTGGATGGTACCGTGGGAGGCGCGGGTCATTCTTATGCGATACTTAAAAACACAGATGCTTTTTTAGTAGGGATTGATTGTGATGATGATGCTCTGGCGTTTGCGGAAAGAAAGCTTGCAGAATTCGGTTCGCGCAAGGTTTTAATAAAAGCGAATTTTGCTAATTTAGACAATATACTAAAAAGTTTAAATATAGAAAAAGTTGATGGCGTTCTTCTGGATTTAGGAGTTTCTTCCCGTCAACTGGATACGGCCCAAAGAGGTTTTAGTTTTAGTCAGCAGGCGCCGCTCGATATGCGCATGGATCGCAGTTTGAGGCTTAGCGCTTATGATATTGTCAATAACTTTGCGCAAAACGAACTGGAAAAAATCATCAGGTTTTACGGGGAAGAAAAAATGGCGGCAAGAATAGCCAGGACAATATCAGAGAAAAGAAAGCTTTCGCCTATTGAAACAACAACACAACTGGCGGCGATAGTTGCTTCCTGCATGCCCGCAAAATTAAGATGGCAGAAAATTCATCCCGCTACAAGAACCTTTCAGGCAATAAGAATAGCCGTCAATAATGAATTGGATAATATTAAACCGGCGATTCATGCTGCTACCGAAACCCTTAAACCGGGAGGCCGGCTTTGCGTTATCTCTTTTCATTCGCTGGAGGATCGCATTGTTAAAAATGAAATTCGCTCCCTGGAAGGTGTTTGTGAGTGTCCCAGAGATGTGCCGGTTTGTGTTTGTAAAAAAGAAGCGAAGCTAAAAAATATGACCAGAAAAGCTGTTATGCCTGCGGAAGAAGAAATAGAATCTAATCCGCGCGCCCGTAGCGCTAAATTACGAATAGCGAGGAGAATTTAATATGGCTCAGTCCGCGCAATCAGTACAAACAAGAGTTATGCCGCGTCTGGCAGAAAACCAAGAGGCTTCTTTGGGCATCAAGTATCCGACATTCATCATTTTCGCTATCGTGCTAATGTTTGTCGCGCTGATTTACGTAGGTTCCCATATTCGCATGACGGAACTGGAATACAGTATAGCCGCGGAACTGAGTATTCAGGGACAGAAGCTCGAAGAACAAAAGAAATTAAAGCTGGAACATGCGATGCTTAAATCTCCGCAAAGAATTGAAAGCATTGCGAAGAGTAAATTGCAAATGTCTTATCCTGACAATGATCAAATCATCGTTTTGAAACAATCGGGAGAGTGACATGGCCGCTGAATCAAAAAAAAGACTGAAATTCAGAATCGTTATGATTTTCATGTTTTTTTTCGTTCTGTTTGTAGCGCTGATATCGCGTGCTTTTCAATTACAGGTTTTATCCGGACAAAAGCTAAAAAAATTGGCAACAAGGCAGCATACCACTACACTGCAATTGCAGGCGGAAAGAGGAATAATTTTTGATCGTAACGGTGAAAAATTAGCCATTTCCATCATGGCTGATTCCGTTTGCGCGGATCCTTCCAAAATCATTGATCCAGCAGCAACATCCAGGAAAATTGCAGAAATTCTCAATTTAGACCACGAATCTGTTTTCAAAAAACTCTCAATGCCCAGAAATTTTTGCTGGCTGGCCAGAAGAATTTCTCCCGAACAATCTGCCTTAGTAGAAAAAGCGAGTATCGAGGGTATTTTCCTCGTTAAAGAACCTAAACGTTTCTATCCTAATGGCGAATTAGCTGGCCATTTGCTCGGATTTGTCGGTTTGGATGCGAATGGCCTGGAAGGGTTGGAACACAAATACGATGATGTTTTGAGGGGAAAATCGGAGAAACTTGCCTGGGCCCGCGACGCCAAAGGCAAAAAGCTGTTTCTTCGTGTGGAAAAAAGTGAAGATAAGAGAAATGAGAATGTTAATCTTGTCTTAACGATTGATAATAGAATTCAATACCTTGTGGAAACCAGCTTGAAGGAAGCCGTTCTGGATAAGGGTGCCAAGGGGGGGCTGGCCATTGTTATGGATCCCAAGACGGGAGAAATTCTGGCGTTGGCTAACCAGTTTGGATTTAATCCCAATAACGTCAACGGTATTAAACCGGACGTGTGGCGTAACCGCGCTATTACTGATTATTACGACCCCGGTTCCACGTTTAAGCCTTTTTTGGTTGCCGCCGCTCTGGAGGAAAAAATCATCAAGGAATCGGATAGATTTTATTGTGAGAACGGAAATTATAAAATAGCCGATCGTGTCATTCATGAAGCCAATAGAAAACGTTATGGATCGTTAACCGTCAGAGAGATTTTGAAATATTCCAGCAACATCGGCTCGGCAAAAATAGCTCAGAAGATGGGCAAAGAAAAGTTCTATAATTACATTCAAAAGTTTGGTTTTGGTGAAAAAACGGGAGTTGATCTGCCCGGTGAGTCTCCCGGGGCAGTGCGGTCCGTAAAGAATTGGGTGCCGGTAGACACGGCAATGATTGCTTTTGGTCAGGGAGTTTCCGTTACGGCAATTCAATTAATTGCCGCTGTTTCAGCAATTGCCAATAATGGAGTTCTCATGAAGCCTTACATTGTGCGCGGCATTGCTGATCAGGATAATCGTCTGATCACACTCTACACGCCTACGGTGGTGCGCAAGGTTGTTTCTCCAGGCGTGGCGAAGCGCCTTACAAAAATGCTTGCCGATGTTGTCGGCGCTGATGATGGGACAGGTAAAAACGCGCAAATTGTAAATGTCGCTGTTGCCGGCAAGACAGGAACTTCGCAAAAATTCGATTCCGTCCGCGGTGTATATTCTTCAGAAAAAGTACGCACTTCATTTATGGGATTTTTCCCGGCAGATAATCCGCAGGTTGCTATCCTGGTGATTCTTGACGAGCCTCAACGGGATAAATGGGGCGGTGTTGCATCAGCTCCGGTATTTAAAAAGATCGCAGAGCAAATACTCAATTGCTTTAAAACGAATATACGGGAAACCCCTGTTTTTGAAAAAGACAAAATGGAAAAGGTACAACTTGTCTCTGCGGATCAAGCTTTAATTCCGCAAAATTTTACAGAAGAAGAAGATGAGTCAACCATGCCTAATTTTATCGGTTTAACCATCAGAGAAGCAATGAAAAAAGCAAAAGCCGAATCCATAGAACTTAAAATATCCGGCAATGGCTGGGCTGTCCGTCAGCACCCGCCGGCGCATACATCATTAGAGGATGAACGTTTGTGTAAAGTCGTTTTTGAGTTGGATAATTGAGGTTTAAATGAAACTGTTTCAATTAATTGATGGGTTAGATATAATAAATATTTCAGGAGATCTTCATCAAGAAGTGCTTCATATATGTTTTGCGTCGGATCAATGCAAGAAAGGTTCTCTTTTTGTCGCAATTCCAGGATTAAAAAATGACGGACATGATTTTATCGTGGACGCAGTATCTCGCGGAGCTGAATTTATCGTTTACGAGAAATCATTACAACTCCCTTCTCACGTTGTGGCAATTCATGTAACCGATAGTCGACGCGCGCTGGGCATTCTGGCAAAAAATCACTTTGGGGATCCCTCGGCAGGCCTATCGCTGATTGCCGTTATTGGAACAAACGGGAAAACAACAATCTCCTACCTTCTTGAATCAATTTTAACAGAAGCGGGTTGCAAATGTGGAGTTTTAGGCACCATCAATTATCGTTACAACAATAAAATTTATGACGCTCCTCATACAACCCCGGAATCTTATGAAATGCAGAAAATCATGCGCGCCATGGCCGATGAAGGTATCACCCATATTGTCGCTGAAGTTTCTTCCCACGCCGTTGATTTGAAAAGGGTTGATGATTGTGATTTTGATCTGGGCATTTTTACCAATCTTACCCGTGATCACCTTGATTATCATTTAACAATGGAAAATTATTTCCAGGCGAAGAAAAGATTTTTTTCTGACATTCTGCCCCGAAGCAGGAAGGTTCATTCAAAAAATATGGTGATCAATGTCGATGATCCATCAGGGCAACGGATTTTGAAAGAGGTCTCTCTTCCGGCGCTTACCTACGGGATAGAAAACGATTGTGCGATAAAAGTTCTAAACTTCGAATTATCGCTGGCTGAAATAAAAGCAGAAATTAATCTGGCGGGAGACTCCGTATTTATAAAATCACCTCTCATCGGCAAATTTAACCTCTACAATATTTTAGCCGCCATGGGAGCGGCTTTTATTTTACAAATTCCCGTCCCGGTTATTAAAAAAGGCATTGAAAATTTATCTAATGTCCCGGGAAGACTGGAACCGGTGAAATCTTCAAAAGGCTTCAATGTTTTTGTGGATTATGCGCATACCGATGATGCCTTAAGGCGGGTTCTACAAAACTTAATGGAACTGAAAAAAAAGAAAATCATAACCGTTTTTGGCTGCGGTGGTAACAGAGATCGGGGCAAGAGACCTCTGATGGGAAACGCTGCCGTGACTTACAGCGACTTGACCATTGTTACATCTGATAATCCACGTTCGGAAGATCCTATGTCTATCATTGTTGAAATAGAAGCCGGAATCGACAAAGGGAAATATAAAAAAGTCGAATCAAGCCAACTGAAGATCAGTGGAGAAAGCAATTTATATACGGTGATTCCCGAGAGAAGAAAGGCAATCGAAGCAGCAATAGATGCAGCAGGAAGAGAAGATATCATTTTGATTGCGGGCAAAGGCCACGAAGACTATCAAATTTTGGGTGCGGAAAAGATGCCGTTTGATGATCGTGTTGTTGCAAGGCAGATTTTAGAGTCAAGGAGTCGATAACAATCAATTGATGAAAAATGAATCACCTGCATTTTTATTAAACGATGTTTTGAAAGCGACGCACGGGACTCTCATTTCAGGGAAGCCGGGAACGACTTTTTACGGGATTTCCACTGATTCGCGTTCGGTAGAAAGAGGAAATCTCTTTGTTGCTCTGAAGGGCGATATTTATAACGGTCATGATTTTGCCGGGGCAGTTTTAAAAAAGGGGGCCGCGGGAATTCTAATACATGATGATGAAAAAATCAGTAACCTTCGGGCTGACAAAAATTTTGCGGTGATTAAAGTCGATGACACTTTATATGCATTAGGAGATCTGGCTCACGATTGGAGAAAAAATTTTTCTATTCCTGTGATCGGGTTGACGGGCTCTTCCGGAAAGACAACGACGAAGGAAATGGTATCGTCAATTATCGGGAGGAAAAAAATAATTTTAAAAACGGAAGGCAATTTAAATAATTTGGTGGGATTGCCGCAGACGATATTTAAACTCAACGCTAATCATGAAATAATGATTCTGGAAATGGGCACGAATACGCGGGGAGAAATAAAACGACTGACGCAAATTGCCAAGCCGACTATAGGATTGATTACGAATGTAGGTCCGGCGCATCTTGAAGGATTTGGTTCCATGGATACTGTTCGGAAAGAAAAAGGCGATTTGTTCCTTCACATGCCATCGTCAGGAGTTGCAGTGATTAATCTCGATGATGAAGCCGTTACAAAAGCCTCGGAGAAATGGCACGGGAAAAAAGTGACTTTCAGCATGAGTCCCAATGCGGATGTTACCGTGAGGGATATTGAGAAGAACGGCGTAAAAGGAGTGCATTTTAACCTGGTTATGGACGGTATGGCGCAAAAGGTGGAAATGAAAATAACGGGGCTTCATCACATTTATAATGCTATGGCGGCCGCCGCTGTTGCTTTTGCGGCAGGCATGGACATGAAAACGATCGCTGAAGGTTTGACTGCGTTCCGTCCATTCAGCGGCCGCATGGAAATTATCAAACTGCGAAACGGAGCATTTCTCCTTGATGATTCATATAATGCCAACCCCGCGTCAGTACGGGAAGCGCTGATGACTTTAAAAGACTTGAAAACCAATCATAATGGCTTTGTGTTTTTGGGAGATATGCTGGAACTGGGCGCCCAAACCGATGAAATGCACAGAAGAATCGGAATGCTGATAGGGACCATTGGCGTCAACGCCCTTTTTCTTCAGGGTGATTTCTCAAAGATTACCGCTGCCGGAGCACAAGAGGGGGGCCTGTCGCCGGAAAACATTTTCTTTTTGTCAGATCAAGACAATTGTGTTGATTACCTGAAGGAACATTTGAAAAAAGGAGATTGGATTCTGGTGAAGGGATCCCGAAGGATGAAGATGGAAAGAGTAGCGGCCAAAATATGCGATAATTTTTGTCCGGATAAAACGAACGGTGATGTTGGAACAATACATTAATCAGGAGAACAATTAAATTGATTTACCATTTACTATATCCCCTACACACGGCAATTTCCTTTTTTAATGTATTTCGTTACATAACGTTTCGGACTATTTTCGCCTCCATCACTGCACTGGTCATTTGTCTGGTTTTTGGAAAGTGGATGATTCAGGCACTGCAGGATATGCAAATCGGCCAGCAAATCAGGGATGACGGACCGCAAAGTCATCTGACTAAAAAGGGTACTCCCACGATGGGAGGCATTCTCATTATTTTTGCCGTGGTTATTTCCACTCTGATCTGGACAAATCTTTCCAATGTTTATGTCTGGCTGGTCTTGCTGGTGACAGTTGGTTTTGGATTGATAGGTTTTGTTGATGACTACAAAAAGCTGGCTGGTAAAAGCGCCAAAGGTGTTTCGGGCAGAAAGCGATTGGTGGGGGAAGTCATCATCGCTTTGTTTGTCGGTATTATTCTTTACCTCAAGCCGGGTTTTAATTCGCAAATAACCATTCCGTTTTTTAAAACGGTATTGCCTGATCTCGGGTGGGGTTACGTTGCGCTTTCCACATTTATTATTGTGGGTGCGGCCAACGCCGTAAATTTGACAGACGGTCTGGACGGACTGGCAATCGGTCCCATCATCATCTGCTTTGCCACCTATATTCTTTTTGCCTACTTTGCCGGAAACGTGAAAGCCTCTTCTTACTTGCAGATTGTTCATGTGTCCGGCGCCGGAGAACTTGCGGTTTTTTGCGGAGCGCTTGTCGGAGCGGGGCTGGGTTTTTTGTGGTTTAACACGTATCCCGCGGAAGTTTTTATGGGAGATGTCGGGTCCCTGTCACTGGGCGGAGCCTTGGGAACGGTGGCGATTATCACCAAACAGGAAATTTTACTAGCCATTGTCGGCGGCATTTTTGTGGTGGAAACATTTTCAGTAATCTTCCAGGTCGGTTATTTCAAAATGACCGGCGGGAAACGCATTTTGAGAATGGCTCCTTTGCATCACCATTTTGAATTAAAAGGGTGGGCGGAACCGAAAGTGATTGTGAGATTTTGGATAATTTCTATTTTACTGGCTTTAATGGCCATCAGTACATTGAAGCTGCGTTAGAGGAAACATGAATCTTACCGGTAAAAAAATAGTCGTAATCGGCATGGGTAAAACCGGGGTTGCCGCGGCCAGTTTTTTAGGAAAACAAGGCGCGAAAGTAATCGTGACGGATGAGCAGCCGGTTGATCAATGGGGAAAGAAATTTGAACAGATCGCCAAGGAGAAGTGGCTGGAAATCGGTGACTATAATACACGTATTTTAACGGGCGCCTGTATAGTGGTTCCTTCTCCCGGTGTTCCTCCCCACAATGCTTTATTAGTCGAGGCGCTGAAAAAGAATATACCTGTTATGAGCGAAATTGAAATTGCTTACAGGTTTTTGAAAGTTCCTGTCGTTGCGATAACCGGTACTAACGGCAAGACGACAACGACCAATCTGTTAGGTGAGATTTTTCAACATTCGGGAAAGAAAACGTTTGTCGGCGGAAACATTGGCAATCCTTTGATTGAATATGTGGAAGGTTCGCAGAAAGAAGACTTTGTCGTTGCTGAAATCAGCAGCTTCCAGCTCCAGTGGATAGAAACATTCCGGCCTTTCATTGCTGTGCTTTTGAACATTACGAGTGATCACGTCAACTATCATGGATCTTTTGCCGAATATCGCCGTATAAAGGCCAGGATATTTGCCAATCAGACCGGAAAAGATTTTGCGATTCTCAATGCCGCGGATCCAGCGCTGGAAGAAATGGCCAGGATCATTAATGCGCAAGTTATGAAATTCAGTTCCAAAAGAGTGCTGCAAAAAGGAATTTGTATTAAAAAAAATAACATGGTGTTGAGAATGCCCGGTGTGACGGAAGAACAATATCCTTTAAGTATTATAAATATTCCCGGATTGCATAATGTGGAAAATGTGATGGCGGCGATCATGGTGGCGCGTCTTTGTGGTTGTTCTCCAGACAATATTATAAAAGCGGTCGGCGCTTTTCGCGGATTGCCGCACCGGATTGAATTTGCGGGGGAAAAAAATTCAGTCAAGTTTTACGATGATTCAAAGGGGACAAATGTCGGATCGGTTTTGCGGGCGCTGGAAACTTTCGAAAAACCGGTCATTCTGCTTTTAGGAGGGCGGGATAAAGACGGTGATTTTGAATCTCTGCGGCCGTTACTCAAAACAAAAACCAAGAAGGTTGTTTTGTTCGGCGAGGCACGTGAACGCATCGCGTCGTTGATCGGCGAAGATAAGCCAGTCATGAAAAATGATAAATTGAAAGACGCTGTGGAAAGCGCATACAAAGACGCTCAGCCGGGCGATGTTGTTTTATTATCTCCGGGATGCGCCAGTTTTGATGAATTTGCCAATTATCAGGAACGGGGCAATTATTTTAAAGATGTGGTGAGGACTCTTTAAATGGATGCGGCGTATAAGAAAGAGGATAAATTACCAGACATTATTCTTCTTCTGGTGACGTTGCTTTTAGTGGTTGTGGGGACGGCGATGATTTATTCATCCAGTTCCATCATCGCGTTGGAAAAGTTTAAAGACAGTCTGTTTTTTTTGAAGAAGCAACTGGCTTTTGTTTTTTTAGGCATGATTTCCATGATCATTATGACAAAAGTTCCCTACAGTTATCTGAGAAAATTTGCTTATCCGGGGATAATCTTATCTTTGGCTTTCCTGACCATGCTTTTCATTCCTTCGTTGGGGATGAAGCGAGGAGGAGCTACACGCTGGTTGAATTTAGGAGGATTTTCCTTTCAGGTAACTGAGATGGTGAAAATAATGATGGTAATTTTCCTGGCTCATTTATTGACGCGTAAAGCTTTTCAGATCACGAACTTCACCCGGGGAGTGCTTGTGCCTCTCGCCTCCACCTCGGTGGTGATTTTGCTCATCTTGCTTGAGCCCGATTTCGGAACGTCGGCAATAATCGCCACCATTCTGCTGATGATGTTGTACATAGCGGGAGCACAAATGAAACATCTTTTATATCTGGTCGGGGCTTTCATTCCCGTGGGCGTAGCGTTGATTTTATATAAAGGATACAGACTGACACGCTTGACAGCCTTTCTCGATCCGTGGAAAGACGCGGACAATACCGGTTTTCAGATTATTCAGTCGCTGATTTCTTTCGGTTCCGGCGGAGCTTTTGGCGTGGGAATAGGTGATGGCATGCAAAAATTATTTTATCTGCCTGAGCCGCATACGGATTTTATTTTGTCCATCATTGCCGAGGAAAGCGGCTTTATCGGCGTGACGATTGTGGTCATCATGTTTGCCCTTTTTGCTTTTCGCGGTTTTATGATCGCTTTGAAAGCGCCTGATCTTTTCGGGACTTTATTGGCCGCGGGTATAACCATGGTCATTTCTCTGGAAGCGTTTATCAATATTGCCGGTGTCATGGGTCTTATTCCACCCAAGGGATTAGTCCTTCCTTTTTTAAGTTATGGCGGTACGGCGTTTGTCATGAGTATGACGGCTGTGGGTATTTTATTAAATATTTCCACCCAGACGTCATAATGGGAATTTAAATGAGTTTGATTTTATGCGGAGTAAAATATGCGGATTGTAATTGCGGGAGGAGGAACAGGAGGGCACTTGTTTCCCGGAATTGCCATCGCGGAAGAATTTTTAAAAAGAGATAACAAAACACAAGTTATTTTTATCGGGACGAACAGGGGAATTGAAAGCAGACTGCTTGGTCAACTGGGTTATGAGCTAAAAGAAATTGATATTGAAGGTGTTAAAGGACGGGGGATTAAAGCCTTGATGAAAGTCATCTATCAGATTCCGAAGAGCCTGTGGCAATCGAGACAAATTTTAAAACAGTTTCGTCCGGGGATCGTTATGGGTGTAGGCGGCTACGCATCAGGACCGGCGGTGCTTACGGCTCACTTTATGGGCGCTCCCACAGTCATCGCGGAACAAAATGCCATTCCCGGGGTCACCAATAAGATACTGGGTCATTTTGTGGATAAAATATTCGTGACCTATGAACAGAGCAAAACATTTTTTTCTGAGACTAAAGTGATTTTCAGCGGCAATCCTGTAAGAGCTTCGCTTGCCGCAAAAGTTGGCGGAACAAGAAAAAAAAGGAATTATCGGCAACTGCTTATTTTTGGCGGTTCTCAGGGAGCCGAGGCGATCAACAAAAGTGTCATGGAGATGCTCCCGCAACTGCGGGGAATGAAAAATTCGGTACGGATTCTGCACCAGACCGGCCAGCGGCAAGTAGAAGAAGTGAAAACAGCCTATAAACAATTTGATATTCAAGCGGAAATATCGCCTTTTATTGTGGCCATGGCTGACGCTTATGCTGATGCTGATTTAATTATTTGCCGGGCAGGCGCCACGTCACTCGCGGAAATAACCGCGGCGGGCAAGGCTGCTGTTTTGATTCCTTATCCGTGGGCGGCCAACGACCATCAAACAAAGAACGCGCAGGCGCTGGAAGCAGAAGGCGCCGCGGCAGTTATTCCGGAGCGGGAGCTCAGCGGCGCCAAATTGTTCAGCGTGGTGGAAAATTTGCTGCGAGATGAGAAGAAATTAAGACAGATGGAAGAAAATTCATTGAGGATCAGCAAAGTTGACGCAGCGGAAACCATCGTTGACGCCTGTATCAAGTTAATGGCTGAGAAAAACGGATACCATTAAAAAATAAAGCATAGAAGGATCGATGAAAAAAGACAAAGAAAAAAGCCTGATGCAGCGCAAAATAAAATGCATTCATTTTGTCGGGATCGGCGGCATTGGTATGAGCGGGATCGCTGAAGTTCTGGTGAATCTCGGTTACAATGTGAGCGGTTCCGATGTGCAACCATCGGATACAACAGCGCGGTTGCAAAAAATTGGCGCGAAAATCGTTATCGGGCACGCGACGGAAAATATCGGCAATGCCGATGTCGTTGTAACGTCCACGGCGGTGAAAGAAAATAATCCGGAAGTCTTTGAAGCGCATCAAAAAAATGTTCCGGTCATTCCACGGGCGGAAATGCTGGCGGAATTGCTTAAGATGAAATTTTCAGTCGCCGTTTCAGGCAGTCACGGCAAAACCACGACCACGTCCATGATTTCAACTATCCTGGCGCAGGGAGATTTGGATCCCACCATGGTCATCGGAGGAAAACTTGCCAGTATAGGTAGCAATGCCCGCCTGGGCGATGGTGAAATTATTGTGGCGGAAGCCGACGAAAGTGACGGGTCGTTTCTGAAATTGTCGCCGACCATAGCGGTGATCACCAATATCGACAGGGAGCATCTGGATTATTATCCGGGTATTGTCGAAATTAAAGATGCGTTTCTAAAGTTTGCCAATATTGTTCCTTTCTATGGTTGCACGGTTCTTTGTAACGATAATGTTCATGTGCGGGAAATCATCCCTATGATTAAACGCCGTATGATAACTTACGGCATTGAAACATCTGCGGATTACAGCGCAACGGATATCAGATTTACGAAAAGAAAAACCTGTTACACGTTGATTTATAAAGGCGAAAAACTTGGCAAAATTGAATTAATCGTGCCCGGCCTCTTCAATGTTTACAATTCTCTGGCTTCCATAGCGGTTGCCCGTGAATTAAATCTCGATTTAACGACGATCAAAGAGGGTTTGAAAAGCTTTTCCGGAGTGCAGCGCCGTCTGGAAATTAAGGGCAGGGTGGGTGATATAACCATTGTGGATGACTATGGTCATCATCCGACGGAAATAAAAGCGACGTTGGCTGCGATGCGGCAAATTTGGAAGGACAGATTAATCGTTGTTTTTCAGCCGCACAGATTTACCAGGACCAAGGCTCTTTTTGATGAATTTACGAAGGCCTTCAGTGAGGTTGATATATTAATTTTAAACGATATCTACCCGGCAAGCGAGGAACCGATTGACGGAATTAATTCCGCCGTGCTTTGCGAAGCGATCAGAAAGGCGGGACAAAAACATGTGGAGTATATTCCAAACGCGGAAGCCACCGTGGAATATCTCTTAAGCACGGTCCAAGAAAAGGACACCGTTGCTACGATCGGGGCCGGAAGTATTTATAAAATCGGTGAGACCTTTATCAAACAACTGGTGGCAAGGGCAAAAAAAAGTAATGGCCGGCAAGAATGAAGTCAAAAAAGCGCTGAAGCATATAGTTGTCGAGAAAATACTATATGATGAACCGATGGCACGGCATACATCGCTTGCGGTCGGAGGTAATGCAGATGCTCTCATTTTTATTGAAAATGAGGATCAGCTTGCACAAGTTGTTAAGAGGCTCATAGAAAAGAAAATAAAATTTTTTCCGGCTGGAAATCTGACGAATGTTATTGTGCGGGATGGTGGATACCGGGGAGCAATATTATTGATGACGGGAATGAAAGAGATCCGTTGCGAACATACACCGGAAAACGGCGGACTGCTTTCTGCCGAGGCAGGCTCGGGACTGGCAAAAATTGTTAATCTGTCTGTGGCGGAAGAACTCACCGGTTTTGAATTTTGTTCCGGTATCCCCGGCACGATAGGCGGCGCCGTTTGGATGAACGCCGGGGCTTACGGCAGGGAAATGAGAGATATCATAGAATCGGTGACGGTACTGGATGCTGACGGAATTCGGAAAATGATGAAGAAAGAAGAAATATCCTTCAGCTATCGCAAGACATCTCTTCCGGCGGGCACCATCATAACGAAAGCCCGATTCAAACTGGACAGGGGTGAGCGCTGGAGAATTAAGGAGAAAATGAATGAAATTTTACAGTGGCGCCAGGAAAAACATCCGCTGGAGTTTCCCAGCGCGGGGTCTATCTTTAAAAATATACCCGGGCAGGCAGCCGGCAAAATGATTGAAGAGATGGGACTGAAGGGTATTACGGCGGGAGGCGCGCAAATATCTCTAAAACACGCCAACTTTATTGTTAACAGAGGGAAGGCTACTGCCGCAGATATTCTGGCACTGATTGAGCTTGTTCAATTCAGAGCCCAAAAAGAAAAAGGCGTTACACTGGAAACAGAAGTTGTGATCATTGGAGAAAATTAATGCTTGGGAAATTCATGCGGAAGAAATCAGAAATGAAAACCAAACAAAACAGGATACGACGGCGTTTAAATGGTCTATCCGATGATTTCTTTGCCGCTTCTGTATTGCTATCCGCCGCTGTGTTTTTAAGTTTTATGTTTATTTATCTGTATAGTTCTCTCATGAGTGAATCCTATTTTCAGATCAAAGAAATATCGGTGCGAGGATTGAGGGAATTAACCGAGAAAGATATTCTAACTTCGGCGAATATAAAACCAGCCCAAAACCTTCTGGCCGTGCATAAAGATGCGGTGATACGCAGGATTTGCGCGAATCAGTGGGTAGAAAATATCGATGTCGGGAAAGAATTACCCGGGAAGCTGATCTTGGACGTGAAGGAAAGAACCCCTCTTGCCTTGGTTAAAAATGCAGATGATTTTTATCTTATGGATATGAAAGGTTTTGTTTTTAAAAGATTGGGGAAAAGCGACGAAGTGGATCTCCCAATCATTACAGGAATTACTGAAAAAGAACAAACGAAGTCGCCACTTGTTTTAGGCACTCTGGGTTTATTAAAAACGATGTCTCGTTCCGAAAAATATTCCTATCTGGGGACCATTTCCGAGATAAATGTTGATGACGTGTTCGGTCTTTCAGTGATTTTTGACAAAGGATTGTTTTTAAGACTCGGCAAAGATGGTTTTGAGAATAAACTTGAAAAATTAAAAACAGTGCTGGCCGATCTGGAAAACAGGGGCATGAAAAATGGTTGTTTATATGTTGATATATCTGATGATTCAAAAGTTACGATCAAGCGAAAAAATATTCCTGAAAAAGTGGAAACAGACAACAAGGGCAATCATTATTTAATATAAAGAAATGTATTATCATGACAAAAATCTGAAAAGAGGTGAAAACACTGATGGGAAAAAGAAGCAATGTTTTAGTGGGTCTTGATATCGGAACCACAAAAACCACTGCGATCGTTGGTGATGTTACCGAAAATGGAATTGACATCATCGGTATCGGAACATCTCAAAGCAGAGAGATGCGAAAAGGGACCGTTGTCAATATCGATAATATGGTGGAATCGATAAAAACGGCGGTGGAGGAAGCCGAGCACATGTCCGGTTGTCGCATCAATTCTGTTTTTGTGGGAATTTCCGGCAGCCATATCAAGGGACAAAATTCTTTAAGCATTGTGTCCATTAAAGGAAGAGAAGTAGATGAAAAGGATGTGCAAAGAGTTATTGAAGCTTCCGAAGCCATCGCCATCCCCGTCGGCAGAAAAATACTGCATGTCCTTCCTCAAAGCTATGTCATTGATGGTCAGGAAGGAATCAAGGATCCCATCGGAATGTCCGGTGTCCGATTGGAAGCAAAAGTGCATATCGTGACCGGGGCGATCTCCGCCATTCAGGACATAGAAAAATCAGTCAATAGAGTCGGCTTGGATATTGACAGTATTGTTTTAGAGCAGCTGGCGGCAGGTGAGGCGGTGCTGAGTAAAGATGAAAAAGAACTGGGCGTTGTTCTGGTGGATATTGGCGGTTCCAATACATCCGTAACAATCTTCTCCGAATCAAGCATCAAGCACACCGCTATATTGCCCGTCGGAGGGAATTACCTGACTTCGGATATTTCCACCGGTTTGCGAACGCCTTTGGGTGAAGCGGAGAAAATCAAGATCAAACACGGCTGCGCAATGACTTCCATGATACCGAAGGATGAAACCATCAGGGTGCCCAGTCTGGGCGGCAGGGAGGATCGTGAAGTATCTCGTCAGATACTGGGGCGCATCGTTGAACCCAGAATGGAAGAGATTCTTAACCTTGCCTACAACGAGGTGGTCAAATTCGGTTTTGAAGATTTACTGGCCGCCGGCGTTGTTCTGACAGGCGGAACGTCTCTCTTGGAAGGTATCAGCGAACTTGCGGAGAAAATCTTTGATATGCCGGCTCGGAAAGGCATTCCCATTAACGTGGGTGGATTGACTGATATTGCCAATTCACCGGCGCATGCGATCGGTGTGGGATTGCTTATTTATGGTCACAATCAAAACGTTTTAAGCGGAACATCAACAGGAATGTTTGGTAATATAACAAGAACCGTTAAAAAAATGTTTTCAGAATTTTTTTGAAAGGAAGGAGAGAACATGTTTGAATTAACTGAAGTGTGTAACGAAAATCTGGCAAAAATCAAGGTGGTTGGAGTGGGCGGCGGTGGCGGCAACGCCGTCAACACGATGATTTCGTCCTGTTTGCAGGGAGTGGATTTCATCAACGCGAATACGGATGCGCAAGCCCTTGGCGTATCCAGCGCACCGGTCAAAATTCAAATCGGAGCGCAAATAACCAAAGGTCTGGGGGCCGGTTCCGATCCGGAAATCGGCAAGCAGTCGGCCCTGGAATCCCGTGATGAAATCCGGCCTTATCTGGAAGGGGCGGACATGATTTTTATCACCGCGGGCATGGGCGGAGGAACAGGAACGGGGGCTGCTCCGGTTATCGCGGAAATCGCCCGTGAATGCAGTGTGCTGACGATTGCCGTGGTGACCAAGCCTTTCCAGTTTGAAGGCAAAAAACGCAATCTTCAGGCGGAAGAAGGCATTGCTCAATTACGGGAAGCGGTGGATACGCTGATTGTCGTTCCCAACCAGAGACTGTTGAGTCTGGGCGGACGAAACCTGTCGCTTCTGGAAGCTTTCAAAAAAGCTGATGACATTCTTTATCAGGCGGTCAAGGGAATATCGGATTTGATTTTGGTTCCGGGATTGATCAATCTTGATTTTGCCGATGTCAGAGCCGTTATGAGCAACATGGGCATGGCCATCATGGGCACGGGCGTGGCCAGCGGCGAAAACAGAGCGGTGGAAGCGGCGCAACGGGCTATTTCGTCTCCTCTTCTGGAAGACAATACCATTCAGGGCGCACACGGCATTCTTCTCAATATTACCGGCGGATCGGATATGAGCCTTTACGAAGTTAACGAGGCTTCTTCCCTGATTCAGGAGGAAGCGGATGAAGATGCCAACATAATTTTCGGCACGGTCATTGATCCCAACATGGAAGATGAGATTCGCATTACCGTCATTGCCACCGGTTTTGATGATTTTGCCAGGAAGAAAAACGAATCAGTCGGCAATGTCACGAGGTTTCGCGGATTTGGCGGGAGGGAAGACCTGTCCACGCCGACATTCATCCGCCGGGACAGAAAGCTGAATAATGGGGATGTTGCCGTTGTAGGCCTTGGTGATGAAAATGAAAATATGGATATACAGATCCCCACTTTTTTAAGGCGTCAGGCTGACTGATGGATGCGTCGAAGTTTTCAGGAATTAATGTTCATGATTTTCTTTTTTACGTATAGGCCATGATAAAAACATGGATTGGAAACTGAAGAAAATATATGCAGGTCTTTTAGAGAATGAAAAGGGATATGTAAAAAAAATTTGGGGAGAATACAATACCGTTTGTCTTGCTTATCCCAATCAGTACAGAACCGGCATGGCAAATCTGGGTTTCCAAACCGTATACAAACTATTGAATGTTCAACCTTCCTTTCTTTGTGAAAGGGCATTCCTGCCTGCTTCCGGGGACGATGCCAGATTCGTCTCCGGAACGGCGGGAATCTTCAGTCTGGAGAATCAAAAATCAATTGCCGAATTTGATATTTTAGCTTTCTCCGTATCCTTCGAAAACGATTATCCCAATATTTTAAAAATTTTGGATTCAGCGGGTATTCCCCTGCTTACGAAAGACCGTTCGGGAAAATACCCTCTGGTTATTGGCGGCGGCATTTCTCTGACTCTTAACCCGGAGCCGCTGGCTGGTTTTTTTGATTTGTTTATTCTCGGAGAAGCAGAAGAAGTATTGCCGCACTTTTGCCGCTGTTTTGAAGAAGCGCGCCGTCTTGGTCATGATCGCAGTAAATTTTTAAAAGATGCGCAAAAACAAGCAAATAATATTTATGTGCCCAGTCTTTATGAAGCAAGTTATTCTAATGATCGTAAGATTCGGTCAGTAAAGCCTCTAGAGACGGGATTGCCGGAAAGAATAAAAATCAAACCACCAAAAGATATCAATCTTTTTTCTACAGAAGAGGTTATCAGCGCATCTGAAACCGAAATGGAAGATATGTTTCTGGTGGAAGTCAACAGAGGATGTGCCAGAAGATGCCGTTTTTGCGCGGCCAGTTTTGTTTATCGTCCGGTCCGTTTCCGTAGCCGATTGGAAATTATCGAGTCTATTGACCGTGGGTTGAAAATAAAAAATAAAATCGGACTTGTTGGAACAGCCGTATCCGATCATCCCGAACTAGGGCGTATCTGTGAATACATCATGAATAAAGGGGCCCAAGCGGGGTTGGGGTCTTTGCGCATAGACCGCATCAATGAAGAGATGGTGGATCGGATAAAAGCCAGCGGCATCGAGACGATAGCGCTGGCGCCGGAGGCTGGCAGCCAGAGAATGCGGGATGTTCTGCGCAAAGGCATAACAGAAGAGGATATTATTAATGCTGTTGAGATACTGGCGGGAAAAGAAATACCCAATATACGGCTTTATTTTATGATTGGACTTCCCGGGGAAGAAGAAAAGGATATAGACGCCATTATCGAGCTTACAAAAAAAATTCAGCATTGTATCATCAGTAAGTTCGAAGGTAAGAAAAAGTTCCGGCGCATTACCCTGAGTGTCAATCAATTTATTCCCAAGCCGGCAACCCCTTTCCAGTGGTGTCCACTGGATGATGTCAGTATTGCCGGTAAAAAAATTAAAAAGATTGAGAATGCTTTTCGGCGTGACAAACAGATCAAGGTTATCCACGATGTTCCCAAATGGAATTATGTGCAGGCGCTGCTTTCTCTGGGTGACCGCCGCGTGGGAGAAATATTGCTGGCTGTAAATCGCCTGGAGGGAAATTGGGCGCGGGTCCTTAAAGAAGTGAATATCAATCCCGATTTCTACGTTTACCGCCAGAAAAATTTTGATGAAATTCTGCCGTGGGACATCATTGATCTGGGTGTTTCTAAAAAAGCACTTATCAGCGAGTACGAAAAAGCAATGAAGGAAATTTGATTTGAAAAAGATTTTGATTGCAACTTTCACCTACCTTAGTTTCAAGTACAGACTATTCTTAGAAGTATTGATTACAAATTATAATCCTCATAGTCCAGTGATACACATTTGATTATAAAAGCAATATGTTTACTTTGGTTATTAGTGGGGTCAAGATGTTTCCATTTTAATAATATTATTTTGGTGGAGATGAGGGGGATCGAANNNTTGAAGATGATTTTTAAAATACTAACATGAGTTAATTTCATTCTTTCTTTGTTGGAGTCGAGGTGGTTTGCACACCATAATTAATCAATGCATGAATATCGGACACCCTCCAAGCGGTTGTTCGTAGACCTAAATTCAGAGGTTTCGGAAATCTACCTATTTTTACTCCGGCTAACCAAGTTGAACGACTTACGGGAATAAATTGAAGAACTTACTTAAGTCTTAGTAATCCTGTTGCTGGAAGATTTTGCTGTTCTGGAATTTGCGAATATTTCGACATGTGATTTCCTCCTATTATTATTTGATATAGAAAGATTAACATTTGAAAGTTTGTATATACAACGAGAAATGCGTTTCCAACATTACAGGAAGCTATACGTACTAAGT
>DJVN01000170.1 GCA_002441205.1 Syntrophaceae bacterium UBA6255
CAAAAAATCGCCGGTGTCTGGGCATCACGGGTATGAAACTCTAAAACAAAATTTGGAGCTTCATACCCTCCGCTTTGCGGGATTGTTCAGCTTGCCAATTCCGCTGCGCCTATACTGACCCCATGGTGCTCTTTAGGGTATTTAGGTTATTCGCTTTCGGAATTGGAGTTTCACAATAAAGAGAGGCCAAAATAAAATGAAATTATTGCGATTGAACATTCTTCTGCTTGTTGTCATTTTTTGTTTTGCTGCGGCATGTCAGGCCAATAAAGTAGCGGATTCCGATGTTCGCGAACCAGCTGTCGCCGGAAAATTCTATCCGGAATCCGCAGCAAAGCTGAGACTCGCTATTGAAAAATTTCTTCAAGACGCGGTCCCTGTCAAAGTTAAAAAACCGGTGGCCATCATGGTACCTCATGCCGGATACATTTATTCCGGTCAAATCTGCGCCGATGGTTTCAAGCAGGTACGTAATCAGAAATACGATGTAATTGTCATTTTAGGAACAAACCACACAAGCCGTAATTTGCAGAGCATTGCTCTTTATTCGGGTGAAGGGTTTCGTACACCTCTCGGTAAAACACCGGTAGATAAGAGTATTATATCCGCTTTGCTCAAAGAATCTCCGAAGGATTGCATACTGGATAAATCGGCTCATGAATCCGAACATTCCCTCGAAGTAATAGTGCCTTTTATCCAGGTTGTTTTTCCCAAAGCGAAGATTGTCCCCATTGTTGTCGGCTCACCGGATTTATACATATGCACCCGCTTCGGTCAGGCACTGGCAAAGGTTTTGAAGAACAAGAACGCATTGATTGTCGCCAGTTCCGATCTTTCTCACTATCCGTCTCAGGAAGATGCAAATATAGTTGATAAGGAAACTCTCGCGGCTATTGCGAAACTGGATATTGCCGAATTTCACAAAACCGTAGAAAAGAACATGAATAAAAATATCCCCAACCTCTCCACTTGTGCCTGCGGCGAAGCGCCAATCATGGCAGCCATGGCGGCAGCCAAATCGCTGGGTGCTTCCCGCGGTGTTATTATCAGTTACGCCAATTCCGGAGATTTACCTGAACCTATCGGCGAGTGCTCGCGCGTCGTAGGATATGGCGCAGTTGTATTAACCGCGGATTCCGATAAAAAAGCAATCATTGCCCCTGCGAAAAAAACAACGACTGCCGTATCTTCATCACTGACGACATCTGATAAAAAGATTCTGCTGGTTTTTGCCAGAGAGACACTATCCAGAATATTTACGACGGATACGGTTCCGTTGGCACGCAGTTTTTCTGAAAATCTTCAACAACCACGGGGAGCGTTTGTAACGTTGAAGAAAAAAGGGGAGCTCCGCGGCTGTATCGGACATATGATCGCGGATGAACCGTTGGGCAAGATTGTCGGGTCAATGGCCATTCAGGCGGCCTTGAATGACAGACGTTTCAGTCCGCTAACAGCCGAAGAACTAAAGGATATTGAAATAGAAATATCGGTGCTGACCCCGATGAAAAAGATTGCAAGCGCGGCGGATATTTTAGTCGGCAGAGACGGTGTTCTGCTCTCCAAAGATGGGCGCTCTGCTGTTTTTCTTCCGCAAGTGGCAAAGGAACAAGGATGGAGTCGCGAAGAAACGCTTGATCATCTTTGCCAAAAAGCAGGTCTTGATTCGGGATGCTGGAAGAAAGGCGCCCAATTTTCAACTTTTCAGGCTGTCGTATTCAGCGAATCCGAATTAAAATAACCTCATGAACTTCTCTCTCTTCGCCATTGGATTCATTTCAATTTTGGGACAGGTTGTCCTGCTTCGGGAATTAAATGTTTCCTTCTATGGAGTTGAACTTATCTATCTCCTGGTGCTGGGTATATGGTTGCTTTGGACTGCCATGGGTGTCGTTATCGGCCATTGGTTTAAATTCCCGTCTTTGAAACATATCGCATGGCTTTTTATCCTTTTCGGAATGATCCTGCCTCTGGATATTGTGTTCATTCGTGCCAGTCGTCTTATTTTTGGCGGCATACCCGGGGCCTATCTGACTTTTTTTCAGCAATTAGTTATCGCAATTATTTCAATTCTTCCATCCAGCTTTTTGTCCGGCCTGTTATTCCAGTGGAGTGCAAAAACTTACGTGGCCACAGACAGGACGCTGGCCTCGGCCTATGCCATCGAAAGCCTGGGCGGGATAATCGGTGGTTTGTTCTCCACCCTTTTTCTTATGTGGGGATTGAACAACTTTTCCACAGCAACTTTATGTGCTCTTTGTTCAATCATTACATCTTTGGTTGTCATGAAAACCATATCAAAATCGTATATGCGCTGGATTGCCCTCATTGTGATATGCGTCATTTTGGTACTATTGGGAAAATCGTCCCTTCTTGACCGCCGGATGACCATGTTCAATCACCCTGACATTCTTGAAAGTATTGATTCACCCTATGGCAGAATTACCGTGACCAAGCTGCATCATCAGATCTCGGTTTTCGAAAATGACGCCCTGGCCTTTGAAACCGAGGGCACCGATGCCGAATACTTCTGTCACCTAACGGCGCTTCAACACCCTGATCCGCAAAAAGTTTTAGTATTAGGCGGCGGAGTTGAAGGAATTATACGGGAAATGGCAAAGCACAAGCTAACGCGAATAGATTATGTTGAAATTAATCCTGGGATGCTGAATGTTGCGACAAAATATCTTCCTGATGATATCCGTAACTCCCTGAATGCTCCGAATGTAAATATTATATTTGGCGATCCGAGACAATTCCTTAAACAGAGCGGTAAATACGATCTCATCCTCGTCGGAATGCCTCAGCCAACATCAGGACAGGCAAACCGCTTCTACACGCGCGAGTTTTTCGAGCAATCTTCAGCTAAACTAAATTCCGGAGGAATTCTCGGGTTCAGGCTGCTTTCCGCTGAAAATTTATGGACCATACCGCAGACCAAACTTAACACAAGTATTTACAGCGCGCTGCAATCTGTTTTCCCTCATACACTCTTTCTGCCGGGAGCAACAAATATTGTAACCGCCTCCCGAGCTCCATTGCCTTCCACGCCGGAGGTCATGTCCAATCGCCTACGGGACAAGAAAATAGATACAAAATTAATTTCATCAAATTACATCAAGTATCTGTTTACAAATGACCGGTTCGTTGCCATTAAAGACTTACTTCATAAGAGAATTGCCCCTCCCAATACCGATACTAGACCGATTTGTTATCAATACACATTCATCATCTGGTTATCGAAATTTTTTCCGCGTATCGCCACGATGAATTTGTCTTCCTCAATGAATAATTTATTAAAGTCGCCATTATCATTTTTGTGGATTGGTCTGCCCCTCATTTTTCTTTTAAGCCGGTTTCGTCCGACAATGCGCCGCGCAATGCTTGTTGCCGCAGCAGCGTTTATTGGCATGATCGTGGAAATCGTTCTCATTCTTCATTATCAGGCAAAACACGGGGTCCTGTATCAGGACATAGGACTGCTCTTGATGAGTTTTATGGCAGGTCTTGTTGCGGGCGCTTTTATCATTAACAAAGCGTTGTTACGATCTATTCATAATTCAACATTATCCCTGCTTTACGGTATCGGTCTGCTTATTGGATTTTGTATTTTGTGTTTGTTTATAGAACGTAAGATTCTTGAAGGCGGCTCCGCCGGTCTGCTTCATATTTTATCTCTGCTGACAGCAAACGGTTTTTTAGTCGCCGGAATTTTTGCCTTTGCAAGTCTTCATGAAATCGAAGATCAGAAAACAATAATTTCCCCGCTGTACGCCGCTGATCTTATCGGCGGATGCTTGGGTTCACTGCTTGGCAGTTTAATCTTTATTCCACTGGCCGGGATGGATGTCACAACATGGGGAATGTTTGTGCTTTCTGTTCTTTCTTTATTATTGGTATGATCACATCTTAAAGTTTAGACAAATAATATGGTTTTGCAAAACTTATTATCATGCGTTAATCATCTGATAACCTTTTTCTCTAAACAATCTCAGACAGGCATCCACGACATCCTGGTCATAAAGAATTCCCTTATTATTTTCAATTTCTTCGAGAGCCGCTTCAATTCCCAGGGACGCCCGATAGGGACGATGTGAAGACATCGCTTCCACAACATCGGAAACAGCCATAATACGCGCTTCTAAAATAATTTCATCTCCTTTTAAATTTCGGGGATAACCGGAACCATTCATTCTTTCATGATGCTGATAAATTATTTCGGCCAACGGCCAGGGAGACTCCACATTCTTCAGCATCTCGTAGCCGCTTTGGGCGTGTTCTTTAATCATGGAAAATTCTATATTCGTCAGTTTGGTTGGTCTGGACAAAATTTCCGACGGAACAGACAACTTTCCAATATCATGAATGGACCCTGCCATGCGAATTCCATCAATGATATCACCGGATAGTCCCATTTCCCTGGCAATCACCCTGGCAATGTCGGCAGAACGTGATTGATGACCGGCCGTATAAGGATCTCTCATCTCGACAGCCGCTATCAAAACCTTAATGGTAATCCCGTATGATTTTCTGAGATTTTCCAAAGTTTTTTGAAGTTTATCCTCCGCCATCTTCCGCTCGGTAATATCGCGAAGATTCACTATTGCGGCTTCAACAACATTGTTGCGTACCCAATTACTTCCTATCACCTCAAACGTAAACCACTCTCCATTCGAATGACGAATGCGTACTTCAGCCTTCTTAATTAGAGCGTTTGTATTGCTGAACAATTCATTGAATGAATTGCTTATCAGTTTTATATCATCCGGATGTACACGCTCAAAAACGTCGCTCCCTATCCTTTCCCCGGGACTGATTCCCAAAATACGCACTGCTGGATTTAAATATGTTATTAAACCTTTCTTATTGACGAGCAGAATAATATCTGACGATTGTTCCGAAAACGTTCGGAAACGTTGCTCTTCATCACGTAATTTTTCCTCTATTTGCTTGCGTTCGGTTATGTCGTGTATAATCCCTCTGAAACCCCTTGGCTTATTTGAAGAATCTTTCTTTAAAGATACGGAGGCTTCTATGTATCTCCTGGTGCCGTCTTTCCGGATAATCTGCCAGTCAAAACCTTTGGATGGCGCACCTGTATTGAATACTTTATTAAACGCTTCAAAAAGTTTTTCCGAATGCTCCTTATCCGTGTACTGACGATTATTCATCCCGATCAATTCCTCTCTGGAATAACCCAGGATACGGCACACCGAATCATTGAAAAATGTAAAATTACCGGCGAGGTCAACTTCGTAGTACCCTTCTTCAATATTTTCAAGAATATCCCGATATTTTTCTTCGCTTTGACTGAGAATTTCCTCAACCTGTTTGCGTTCGGTAAAATCATTGGCAATCACCCGAAAGCCTACCGGGTTTCCCGATGAATCTTTTCTGAGCGAAATGTTCCCTTCAATGTATCTTCTGGATTTGTCTTTTCCGGTAACGTACCAGTTGAAGTTTTTGATGGAGTTCTGGGTTTTGTAAACGGTCTTGTATGCCTGAGAAACTTTTTCAACGTCTTCTCGGTCTGTGAATTTCCTGCTATCGTTACCCAGCAATTCTGTTTTTGAATAGCCGAGAACTTTGCATACCGAATCGTTCAGGAAAGTAAATTTACCTTCGAGATCCACCTCAAAATAACCTTCTTCGATATCGGCAAGAAGGTTGCTGAATTTTCCCTCGCTTGTTATTTCCCTTTCCTCTGAACGTTTGTGTCTGTTGGAAATAACGGCAGTTCTTTTTTCACTGACAATTATCTTCTCACCATTCTTTTTCTTCATGTTATTTTCCTGACACAAAGCAACTGACATCAAACCATAAAGGGAATCCGCTGTCGTTCATATTAAATTATTATTTAGGACAGGCGCCTATATATTTCCCTTTGATCTTGCTTGTCATTTGCATTTCCGGCTGACCTTCGATTTTAAAACTGGTGGTCGACGATCCATTCATGGAATTGTCCGTATAGGTTGTCGTGCCGGTTGTCTGAATGACTCCTTCTTTTCCCGTGCACTTCACATTGTAGCTGACAGTGCTGCCGCTGACCTTCTGACTTATGATTTTACATTCATAGTTTTTGTCTTGATTCTGGGGCACAGGATTGCTTTTTGTGATGCATTGACGAAACGTTGTCGGCGGAATCGATTGCGGCATCCCCTTCATTTCCACCTGAGTCGTGATTTCCCACAATCCTTCTTTAAGTTCTGCAAATACAGTGGTTGCCCAAGAAACGGATAATACAACAACAAAAATGAATAAAGTTTTTTTCATAATTCATGTCTCCTTTTTTACTATCGTTGATAAATAAATTATCCAATTGTCGCTTATACGATTAGCATTATACTTTTGCTTTTGAGTAATCTCAATGCATTTATTCATGCGCCTTTTCTAGATGAAGAGACCTTCAGAAGAAATGTCTTTCTAAGCTTGCGATGGATAACCTGTAATATCTCTTATTTCTTTAAACAATGGTCTGAGACGATTATACATTTTAAGATAAACTCTTTTGTATAAATTATCATAAAGATCATGATTTTGCTGAATCGGTTCAAAGACCCTTCCCGTTCTGGTCATCGCCTTAACCGCCGACGGGAAATCAGGATATAGTTTAAGACCGACGGCCGCGTCAATGGCGGCCCCCAGCGCGGATGTCTCGAACGTATGAGGACGTTCCGCCGACAGGCCGAAAACATCCGCCGTAATCTGCATGGCCGCGTCGCTTTGCGAACCGCCTCCGGATACCTTGAGCCTCTTTACCGGAACTTTTGTTTTTCTCTGAGTCAAATCCCCTCCTTCTCTTAACCCGTAAACCAAGCCTTCCAGGAGAGCCCGATAAAGATAGGCGCGGCTGTGCACATCGCCGAACCCGATAATCGATCCCTTCGCGAAAGCGTCAACGTCCCGGCCCGGCGTCCAGTAAGGCTGAAGCATCAGTCCCTTGGAGCCTGCCGGTACGTCCTGAATCAAGGAATCAAAAAACTTCTCTGGAGGTTCATCCGTCTTCTCAGCAAGCATGCATTCCTGAAGGCCGAACTCCTCCTTAAACCAGCTGACCATCCAGAAGCCCCGAAAGATCGAAACCTCCGTATAATAAGCATCCGGGACGGACGCGGGAAACGGAGGGATCATCGGATGAAGCTCAACATATTTGGGCGTGGCCACGTCAAAAGTGGCAATGGTTCCAAAACTGAGGCATCCGGTTTCCGGCGTCAGACAGCCGGAACCGAGGATTTCACAACCTTTGTCCGATCCCGCCGCCAAGACCGGCAGTCCTTCCGGTATGCCGGTCTCTAAAGAAGCCTTTTTTGTAATCTTACCCAGCATTTCAGAAGGTTTGACCAGATCAGGAAGCTTCTCTTTTTGCACCTTAAAGATCCGCCACTTAAAATCGAACTTTCCCGCCCACTGGTAGGTCTTGTTGTCAAACGGCAGATAGCCGACATTGTTGCCTGTCGAATCGACGAATTCGCCGGTGAGCCGATGCGTTAAAAATCCGGACAGCACCAGATACTTATGCGTTTTTTCCCAGATGTCCGGCTGATGCTGACAGATCCAGTTCGCCTCGCATTCCTGCGTGACATTTTCCAGCGTATCCAGCAGATTTACCGATTTAAGCACAGGCCTCAGAAAACCTGGAATGATCTTCCGAGAGTCTGCTTTCCTCTGGTCAAGCCAGGTAATCGCCGGCCGTAATGCGTTGCCTTGTTTATCCACGTTAATCATTGTCGCCCGCTGCGTGGTAAGCGTAACCCCTATAATATTTTTTACAAGATCGTGCTGATTCTGCAGCAGTTGATTGGTCGTTTTGCAAAATACTTCCCAATAATAATCGGGCTCTTGTTCAGCCCAGCCGGGATGCTCAGAGAAATAAGGTTGGATAGGAGTTTTCACGATATGCCGGAGGTTGCCTTCCAGATCGATCAGTGTCGCCCGTATGGACTGCGTGCCGGCATCTACGGAAAGAATTAATTCTGATGATTGATTTTTTTCATGCGGCATAAACACCTCACTGTTTTTTCAAGATTTGGAACTCTTAAGTATATCTTTCCACCATTCATCCCACGTCACTTCGCTCCTGGGATAATTCGACTTGCNNCACGCAGAACGTCCATCTGCTCTTTACCCAGATGTTCTTCCATCCAGGGACCGATCATGCGTCCCACTCCGTGGTGATGACTTAATGAACCACCATTTTTCTGAATGCTGTTGATAATGCCGCGTTGGAATTTACGGAATTCATCGGGATCATCCATTCTTACAATAAAAATGAAATAGAGATTGGTTCCCTGCGGATAAAAGTGCGAGGCATGCGTCATACACATGGTATCCGGCCGGCTTTTGATATAAGCACGCACACCTTCATGCAGACGATGGAGATTGTCCCAGGTCACAGCAGCCTCCAGCGTATCAATCAAGATGCCATAGTCTTCCAGATCTTCGCGCATGTAGGGTTCGGTATAGCGGGTGTGTTCCCATTTACGGGAAGCATAACTGCCCAGAGAAATTGCTCCATATCTGCGGGCGACCTTCTTAATCTTGCTGACAACCAGGCGCGTGTAATCTTTGTCGCCTTCCACATTGCCCAGAGACAAACATCGCTGCATGGATTTGAATCCGCGCATAACAAGAAACTTATCGGCAAAGTCCGGAATGCCGTATAATTTTAATCCCCTGTCTGTCTCCTCGGGATCGGAAATACGGTAAATGGCCGGTTTCCCGAATTCCGACTGCATGATTTCCCGGCTGGCGTTCACCGCCGCGTCCCATGTGGGATACATAAAACTGAATCTGGCGCGGTTTTCCGGCATATAGCGGAATATTTTCATGGTGACTTCGACCAGAATTCCGAAAGCGCCCTCTGAACCTTTCATGATATCGTTTATTTTAGGACCTGTCGCTGTTGCCGGGAAATCCAAAGTTTTAAATGTT
Organism: Syntrophaceae bacterium UBA6255; assembly: GCA_002441205.1. Taxonomy (GTDB): domain Bacteria; phylum Desulfobacterota; class Syntrophia; order Syntrophales; family Smithellaceae; genus Smithella. The sequence goes on from DJVN01000170.1 coordinate 8,932, forward strand.
CCCACCGGCGTAACGTATTCCTGACTGAACACGATGTCGTAAGCGTCACCGTAATAAGTCGAAGCCTGTCCGGAACCTAATGTCACAATCCAGCCGCCCACTGTGGAATATTCGAAGGATTGCGGGAAATGGCCGCAAGTGTAACGAAGTTTAGAGCCGAACATTTCCGGCGCTTTGTTCAGGGCATCCTCGTAAGCCGGTCCGTACATACCCGGCTGAACGCGAGCGGTCTGATTGAGTTCATTGACTTCCAGAAGTTTATTCATGTGTGTGCTGATGACCAGGGAGACGCCACCTTTAGCCGGACGGCAACCGAAGTTCACCGAAGAACCGGCGCTGAAAACCGTTATCGGAATACGTTCCTGATCACAATACTTGACAATTTTTTGCACATCTTGTTTATCGCGCGGATGCACTACCACATCCGCCACTTCACGAATAATGCCATTGCGGAGTTCCATCATTTCTTCCGTGGTCTTGCCTGAAGCATATTTGACGCGGCTGTAATCATCCAATGCTATATTTGATTTTCCCACAATGACGGCGAGCTTCTCTATCTGTTCTGATTTTAATGCCGGCGGGCGATTGAGAATCACATTTTCATTTCCCTCATTTTTCTTTACGGCAAAATCGGCGTCACTCATGTGAAACTCCCGCCGCATCATCCTGACCCAGGCATCGCTGGGATGCTTGAAATGATCAGGATCTCCATATTTTGTAATTGACCGATACGTTCCGGGTGCCGGAGCTTTTTCCGACCAATCAGGCCTGATTTTTTTGGATATCATCGGCATTTCCTCCTTGTAGACTCTCACCTTGTTTGTTATTCCAAGCTATCGCTCATTATGTGTTTACCTGTCCTCCGCTGGCGGAGGTTTCCCGATGTAAAATCGGGACGGAGGTGGATAAAAGTAATCATGTAATGCGTAGTTTTTTGCTGCGCTTTACAAGTCTTAAGACTCATACTAAATTTTTCTTCCACCCCCTTAATCCCCCGCCAGCGGGGGACACGCAAAGCACAATGATAGAAAAGGTAATTGGGAAACAGTCTCCACTCTTCACTACACCGGCAGCTTGAGTAAATTAACCGTGTCTGAAATTTCCTTTTCAATNNCTATTCTGATCCCATTGCAATTCTTTGGCGGCAACCTGAGCAACCTTGCGCAAGACATCTTCGCCGGGATTGCCGAGAGTACCGATACCGGTGCGACGCATCACGATATCAGATAACGTACGCGCCATTTCATTGCGCACGGCATAAACAACTTCGGCCATAATCTCGCCGTCTTCATTTAATATCTCGGCCAAAGCCTTGTCCGCGCGGGCGAGCTTTATGATTTCGGCATATTCAGTACCGTAATGACGACCAAGATAATCCATCGTTGATTTACTGAAATCACCGTTCTCTTCCTGAACCCCCGACAAAAAAGCATTTAAATCTTCTATCTCGCATCCGGCAAGGTAATGTTTTCCGGTGGTGCTGTCGCCCAGGGAACGTCCCATTTTTGTAGCCACTATCTTGAGACAATTCTCAGCCAGTTTGCGGCTCGTGGTATATTTCCCGCCTTCAACGGTAATCAAACCGTCCAGCCCTTCATCCTTATTATCGTAAATTTCATATTTGCGGGAAGACGTGTACGTTTCGCTCGTTTCCTTCTCCACCAGCGGACGCAAACCTCCGTAAGTATGCTGGACATCGGCGTAGCTAAGTTTGCCGTCTCCGAAGGAACTGTTCACATCTTCGATAAGCTCCATGATACTTTTTTTTGTCACGTGATAGTCGTCCGGATTACCGTTAAATGGTTTGTCTGTCGTTCCGATAAGTGTGTGGTTACGCCAGGGAATGAGGAAGAAATGACGACCGCCTGAGGTCATGGACCCGACCGTGTATCTGCCCGACAGTAGGCGCTTCGCCGTAATAATATGGATACCCTCTGACCGGCGCAGTGTTGTACTGCCGGTTTCTTTTGACTTGGCCAGACCGAGTACCAAATCCGCCCATGGTCCGCCGCAATTAACCGTTACAGCACCGGAGATTTCATAGGTTTTGTCTTTTAACAGGTCTTTCGCCCGTACACCGGTAATATTTTTCTTTCCGTCCATTAGAAAGCCTTCCACCCTGGCGTAGTTGGATACTTTTGCGCCATAAGCTACAGCGGATTTGACAAAAGCGAGAGTCAGTCGTTCGGGAAAAATGCTGACGCAATCACAAAAAACAGACGCGCCAGTGAGTCCTTCAGCGCGCACATGAGGTTCTTGTTGTAAAACTTCTTTTTTGGAAATTGTTTTGTGCACAGGAATTTTCTTACAGGGATCCCACGTGAAATTTTTGTCGAAGGACAGCGCGTCATATACCAGCATTCCTATCTTAACGATCCACTTATTATTCTTAAGAGGCTTTTTGTAATGGGTCATCATCATCGGCCAGGGATAGACGAAATTGGGGGCAATATTTTCCAGAACCCGTCGCTCGCATAATGATTCGCGCACCAGGCCGATTTCTCCATTCACCAGATAACGCAAGCCGCCATGAATCATTTTAGACGTTGCGGCCGATGTTGCCCACGAAAAGTCGTTCTTCTCCAGAAGCGCCACTTTCAATCCTCTGGTGGCGGCCTCATAGGCAACCGATGCCCCGGTAATTCCTCCGCCGATGACAATGACGTCAAATTTTTCATTGGCATAATTTTCGATAAATCTGTCCATATGCATTACCTCTTTTTCAGTTTGTTCCTTTCCAGACTTGCCTTTACGGCTTCCTCCGCGTAAATCATCACATCCTGCATGACCCTGCGGGCTTCTTCAGGCTTTTGATTCCTGATAGCTTCATATATTTCTTGATGAAATACTCCTGAACGCTCTCTATTGCGTTCGTCGTCAAAATAAAGATATCCATAGTCGCGGAATATCTGATTGAAAAAATTAAGACTAATCGTACAAACCAGATTATGTGTGGCACGGGCTATCGTCTGATGCACCTTGATGTCGCGCTCCAGCATGCTAAGATCTTCGTTGAAGATGATTCTTTGCAGTTCATCAACATCTTCCGTTGTTCTTCGCTGAGCCGCCAGATAAGCCATCTGCGGAACCACAAAACGACGCGCCTCCAGAATATTGATCATGACTTCATTGGAACCGTCCATATTAAAAGCGGCCTTGATTAAATCGAAGTTACCGCTCTCCAGATAGTTTTTTACATACAGTCCGTCACCGTGGCGGATTTCAACGAGGTCGAGATTTTCAAGTTTGCGCAGCGCTTCGCGTACGGTCGCACGATTAACATTGAAATTCTCCGCCAGTTCTCTCTCCGTAGGTAACTTGTCGCCCGGAACTATTTTACCGGACATGATCTGTTTCTGAATAATGATTACAATTTCTTCGTGAAGTCGTGAACGTGCGAGAGGTCTGGCGGCGATCTTTCTGGCTATCATTTACATCGGTCCTTTCATCCCTGCATTATTGGCTGGGTGGCTCAACCAATACCTAATTAATCAATAAATGTCAAGACTTTTCATTATGGATGAATTGATATTTTAAGTTTACCCCGTCCCCAGAATTACCAATTGATTTTGTATCTCAAATGTAATACAATAATACTCGAGATTTAAATACAAGAGGTGAAATTATGGCAAAAGCAGCAATGATCCATGCCCGTACAGAGACAGAACTAAAAAAAGAAGTGGAAGCAATTTTTTCAGCATTGGGACTTTCTACAACTGCGGCGTTGAATCTTTTTTTCCATCAGGTCAAGATGAGACGTGGTCTTCCTTTCTCCGTGGAGCTTCCTAATGAAGAAACTCTGAAGACATTCCGTGACAGCGATGCAGACAAAGGGCTTGTGGAAAGTAAATCTGCCAAAGATATGTTCCGTAAATTGAGTATATAATGCTTATACCGGTATATACAACCCGTTTTGAAAAAGATTTAAAAAGAATGCGAAAACGCGGATGTAAAATATCAAAAATTAAAGCGGCGATTATTTTACTGATAAATGAAAAACCGCTTGAGATCAAAATGAAGGATCACCTGCTCAAAGGTAACTTTAAAGACCGTCGTGAATGCCACTTGGAACCGGATTGGCTTTTAATTTACCGGCTTGACGGAAGCAGGATAATTTTTGAACGCACCGGAACCCATGCTGATTTGTTCCGATAATTGTCAATAATTAAGTATACTGTCCCCGGCATTCCTCATTTCTAACTTAGAACATTGAACTTG
>DJVN01000266.1 GCA_002441205.1 Syntrophaceae bacterium UBA6255
AACCAAAGGGGTGCAGTCCATTCCTCTAACGCGTTTCATAGCCATAATTATATTTTCCTCTATAATAACTATTAATATATTAAATTTTAATAATAATTCAACCCCCTCTTTAGAGGGATATAGTGATTGACTGATTTGAATAAATATTATAGAGTGCAGCCATTAATTTAATGTATCTCCCCTACTAATTAATAATAGGGAAAGGAATCTCTCCATGGAACAGAAAGCAGAATATCAAATCTCGTCATCTATGAAAGAAGGGATTCTTGAAATTATCCTAACAGGTGAAGAATCACAGAGCACCTTTGAAAAGATGAAAATTGAAATAGACAACATCATCATAAAAAGTATCGTAAAAAATATATTAATAGATTGCCGTGCCCTGAAGGGACGTTTGGGTATTACAAAAACCTACGAGCGTGTCAGAAGTCACCCTCCCGATGTTTATAAGGTTAACATAGCCCTTGTAGACCTTCCTGAGCATGCGGATTATCAAAATTTCCATGAAACGACAGCGCTCAATGCCGGGATGAGATTCAAATGGTTTACCGATGCAGATGATGCAAGAACCTGGCTTAAGGGCAAGTGAAAAGATGCTTTATTATTTTGGAAGTGTGTAATTGTAGAACCCCTTGCCGCTTTTCATTCCTATCTCGCCTCGATCCACATATTTTTTCAACAAGTCAGCACTTGATAAGGCACTTCGCTTTTCTTGTTTTCAGCCCATAGCCTTACACCGACACAAATAAAAATAAGCAGAATAAATAAGACAAGAATACTTTTACTTGTTAGCGAAAACTTTTCTCCTATATTTAATCCGTTTCTTTCTTTTGCCCTCAAAAAGACTTCTGCCATTGGATCATATTGCCTTTCTCAATTGACGTGTTTATTCAGCCATGCGATTACATCGTTGAAAACTTCTTCTCGGTTAATTTCGTTGAGCATCTCGTGACGGCCGTCAGCGTAGAATTTTAAAGTCACATCGTTGATACCCACGCTTTTTAAAGCATTGTAAACCTGAATTACGCCTTTGGTATTAGCTCCGACGGGGTCTTTCGCGCCGGAAAAAAGATAGATGGGCAGAGTCTTCGGAATCTTCATGATATTTTCTTTCCTATTAACAAAACCGAGACCGCCAAGCATATCGCAGAAAAATCCCGCCGTGAATACAGCGCCGCACAAGGGATCATGGATGTATTTGTCCACTTCAGCATTGTCCCGAGAGAGCCAATCGAATTCTGTGCGGTTGGGTTTGAAAGCATTATTAAAAGCACCAAAAGATAATTTGGTCATAATCTCGCTTCTTGCTCTTTTGCCGCGCAGTCTTGCTTCCACCCTGGCGATGAAAAGTCCAATTTTGCCGCTGGCTCCCGGATCGCCGCCTGTGCCCGAAAGTACAAGACCGGTAAGTTCATTACCGTAAATCATTGAATAATGACGGGAGAGAAATGATCCCATGCTGTGACCTAAAAGGAAGAAAGGCTTGTTCGGATTTTCCTTTTTGATGATGCCGGACAGCGTGTGCAAATCATCCACAACTTTTTCCCAGCCGTTTTCATCAGCAAAATAGCCGATATTTTCCGGCGAGCCGGCTGTTTTGCCGTGTCCGCGATGATCGTTGGCGTAAACGGCATATCCCTCATTGGTCAGTGTTTGGGTAAAACGCTCATAGCGTGCCGCGTGCTCCCCCATTCCGTGAGCTATCTGAACCGCTCCCTTAACAGCGGATGCGTCATCCGGCGCCCACTTGTAAGTGAATATTTGTGTTCCATCCGAAGCCTTAAAAGTAAAAGTATCGTTTTTCATCACCACTTACCTCTATTTTTTGCGGATTGATCTGGGGATCAATCCCTACATTTACATTGATATGTCTCTCGTAGAGCGCGTTCCCCGAGCGCGCCGCTGTTTTGCTTCGTTTTTTAAATTTGAGTCTCACAATAAAGCAGTTAATCTTTTTTTTGCTTTTTTATAATAATGGATTGAATTTATTATTGATTTGATCCATTAAAAAACTTTGGGAAACTGCCTGATTTTTTGAGTTCTTCGTAAATTACTCGCGCCACGAACTCGTTTCCCCGATTGTTCAGATGGCCACCGGCATTTAAATAGTTGATTTGCCATTCCGGTATAAACATATCAGCGACATTTTCATAAGGCAACGATCGAAATATTCTGAGAACATTGATCAACGGTATGCCGAGAGTTTGCGCTTCTTTTTCAATGAACCTCATCCATTCTTGTGATTCGTTGTCTTTGATTTCATATATGGTCGGGAGATACACCAGGTATGATCGTTGTCGACTCCATAACCGAGGGTATGGGAGTCACCCGAACAGATGATACGGTATTTTCCTTTTGGTACGGCCGTCTCAAAATCATGGTTATTTCGAAACCGCTGGCTGTTTGTTTTTAAATAAACACCCCGACCGTACATATCAGGGATGTATATATTTGGTTTATTGACCCATCCAAGATCAGGATCATATTGAGTATGTCTTTGCTCGGCAAGACGATGATGCTTAACAACATCATGTGCCATCAGCACATAATTTGCAATGCCTTCAATGATAAAAAGGATCAGACAAAGAACGACAACATTGATGACAATGATTCGAATGTAAGACATCGTTTTTGAAGTTTTAAATTCGCCCATTGATTGTATTACCAATATTTACCTATTCAAACAGAGTCCGCCCGGTAAGAATGGATCGAGATTAAATCTTATTTATATTTTTTTTGATAAACGCCGCGATTTCCTCGTTGGCGATTCGCGCTTCGGGAATATAAACAACGGAATGGAAAACATGAAAGAGGCCTTCCCATTCTTTAATTGTGCAGTCAACACCCGCTTTTTTGAGGGCTTCGGCCATGCGTAGCGAATCGCTCAGCAGCATTTCGCAGGTGCCCACGTGAATCAGCGTCGGCGGCAGTGCGCGCAAGTCCGCGTAGAGAGGCGAAATAAGCGGTAAGCGCAAGTCAGCGCCGTTTGCGT
>DJVN01000288.1 GCA_002441205.1 Syntrophaceae bacterium UBA6255
CTCATGGCAGAAAAAGAAATCGGGGCATTGATGATTGTTGATAAAAAAGGTAAAGTTGTTGGTATAATGACGGAACGCGATTATGCAAGAAAAATTGTTTTGAAAGGAAAAACGTCTCCCAAGACAACTGTCAAGGAGATTATGACTCCTGTGAATAAGATGGTAAAGGTAAAACCTTCTACTTCCGTAGAAGATTGCATGGTCTTGATGACGGGCAAGCATATAAGGCACCTTCCGGTTTTTGAAGGGTCCAAATTTATGGGACTTATCTCCATAGGAGACGCCGTTAAGTCAGCTATTTCCGAAAAAGATGTTTTGATTAATCAGTTAAGTAATTATATTGCGGGTAGATATTAATAGTCAGTCGTTTCAATACGTGAAAGTATTCGTTGATTGTTTTTTCAGGCAGGGTTATGACGACCCTGCCTTTTTCTATTGCCCGAAGATATTTTTTGTAATTTTTTACTTAATTTTGTTGTGTTATTAAGTTGGAAGTGAAAAAGCTAAAAAAAATCAAAACACTACATATTGTGGTGGAAATTTAACAAAACCACATTTTGTTGTATTTTTTCTTTACAAAGGCTAAATCTTTTGTTAGCATTCTCCAAATTATCCAAATTTAAACAGTTTAATAAAGATATTTTTTTATGAATCTAAGAAAATTGGAAATATCCGGTTTTAAGTCTTTTCGTGACAGGGTTGTCCTTGATTTCTCCACTGGAGTTACGGGAATTGTCGGCCCCAACGGTTGTGGAAAATCCAATATCGTCGATGCCATTCGCTGGGTCATGGGCGAACAAAGAGTGAAGTCTCTGCGTGGGACAAAAATGGATGATGTCGTTTTCAACGGCAGCCAGGACTCCGCTCCGGTCAGTATGGCGGAAGTTACAATGACGTTGTTTGCCAATGGTCACCATTTCCCCGGCGAGTATTCCGATCTGAACGAAGTATCCATTTCCCGCAAGGTTATTCTTGACGGCGAGAGTGAATACTATATTAACAAAGTTCCCTGCCGTCTCCTTGATGTTAAAGAATTCTTCATGGGGACCGGTGTCGGCGCTCGCACCTATTCTCTGGTTGAACAGGGGCACGTGCAAAATCTCGTTGAAGCCAAACCAGAAGACCGGCGATTGTTTATCGAGGATGCGGCGGGTGTTTCCAAATATAAAAGCCGCAAGGAAGCCGCTGTCCGTAAAATGGAAGCGACGAAACAAAACATGGTGCGGCTCAACGACATTATCAAAGAAGTAAAGACCCAGCTCAATGTCATTTCCCGGCAGGCAAAAAGAGCGGAACAATACAAAAAAATTAAACAGGAGAGCAAGGAAGCGGAATTAACGGTCGCCCTGCAAAACTATGTTGAATTCGTTGAGAAAGAATCGGGCCTGCAGACCCTGCGTACGGAATTGCAGAACCAGGATGCTCTCGTTCACGCGAATATGGAGGCAAAGGAATCGGCTCTGGATGAGATGAAAGTGAAACTTCTGGAAAATGAAGAGCTAACAGCCAAAATCCAGCACGATCTCTATGAAATTAAAAACGCCATCAGCATAAAAGAAAAAGGCATCGAATTTGCCCACCAGCAAATTTCGGACATGTCTGAGCGCAAGCAGAAAGACATGGCCGAAATTCAGATGTTGCAGATGAAGAAAGCCGATTTGGCCGCCGAGATTGAAAATCTGCGGAAAAATTCAGCTGAGGCGGAAAACAAAATTGCCGCGCTGAAAATTGAACATGAAGAAATACAGCAGAAGGTCCAGACGCTTGTCAACGCCGATAAAGAATTGAACAATCAGTTGGAAGAAAAAAAGATTGTTTTCATCGATATTGTGACGGAAAAGGCCAAACTGCACAATATGATTTCCAGTTTAAGCAAAAATATTGAAGACTTGAAGAGACGCGAGGAAAGAGAAACCCGGGAGCTTGACGAAGATAAAAAAATGATGGCGGATGTGTCCGGTAAACTTCAATCGGTCCATGAGGAATTAAGCAAGGATGAAGCGGAAATCACAAGATTGGAAACCAAAATGTCGGAATCTCTGTCCGAACTCGAACGTTCGAAATCGGACTTGCTGCTGAATGAGGAAGATATTTCTAAAATCAAGGAAGACACGAGCATCAAATCTTCACGGTTAATTTCGCTGAAGGAATTTGAGGAAGCGTATAAATGGTGTAATGAAGGCGTTAAGACGATCATAGAAAATCAGGAGCATAGCGATAAGTTTTATGGCGTCGTGGCCGACCATATCAGCGTTCCCCGTGAATACGAAGCAGCCGTGGAAGCTGTTCTGGGTGAAAAATTACAGTACGTGGTGGTGAAAAGCCAGGAAGACGGTGTTCGGGCGATTGATTATTTAAAGAACTACCAACTGGGCCGGGGCAGTTTTGTTTCGGTGGAATTGAGAAATCATAATGCAAGAACCTACAGCCAGGAGCATCTCAACGAGGCGCAACCTCTGCTGGAAAAAGTTAAAGTCAAAGAAGATTTTCAGCAAATCGTCGATTGCTTACTGGGCGATGTTTTGCTGATACCGACCATTGAAAATGGTATTTCTCTCTGGAAGAAAAATGGTTTCAGGGGAACTTTTGTGACGCCGGAAGGAGATATTATCAGCCCGAACGGCGTATTAACGGGCGGCAGCGGGTCAGCCGTGGAAAAAAGTCTGCTGGCCACCAAGAGAGAAATCGGTGAATTGGGAAGTGAAGTATCGGCCCTGGCGGTTGAGCTGGAAATCAAGACGCATCAGAAAAATAATCTGGTGTCGGCGATTGACCGCTGGGATGAAGAAATCGATCAAATGAAAGCGGATATTCATTCACTGGAAATAGCCGTCAACGGCAGAAAAAAGGATCTTGAACGGTTTGAAGACGAAACCAACAGATTGAAACAAAGGATTGCCGTTTTGGAATTCAACCGGCAAACCCTTAATACCGAGAAGATTGAAGCTGAAGAAAAATTACGTAAGTTCAGCGCCGATGTTTTACAAAAGGATAATGAGGAAAAAGAAATAAACGAAATCATTTCCGTTTTTAATCAAAAGAAAGAACAATCCCATGCCGGGATTGACGAGCAGGAACGTTATTTAACCGGTAAAAAAATAGAAATGGCTTCTCTGGAAGAAAAAAAGGAAGCCGATTTACGGACGGTATCAAGGTTGCAGGATGATATTGTTACAATAGAGAACGAAAATAAATCAAAAGATGAAGAAATAATCTCCTGCGAAAAGCAGATTGTTGAATTGTCTCAGACCATCGAAAGTGAACAGGCTTCTCTGAAAGATTTATACAACAGCTTTTCGACTCAGGAAGCGTTTTTAGCGGACAAGAAAGCTGAACAAAATCGGGAAGACGTGGAACTGAAAGAAAAGGAAAGTGAGCTTCGGGAAATAAAAAAGAAGGTTGATGCGCTACGCCAGCAGATCAATGAAATAGAAATTCAATGTCGGGAAGTAGATCTGAATAGAGAAAATCTGAGAAAAGGAATCGCTGAAAAATATGATGTTGATCTGGAAAGTATGGCTTTGGAATTTGAAAAAGTTACGGAAGAAAAACTTGCCGAACTCATTGCTCTGCTGGAAAAAAACAAACAGATGATAGATGCCTTCGGTGAAGTGAACCTGCTGGCTCTTAATGAATATGAAGAACTCGATAAACGTTATAATTTTCTGTCGACTCAAGTAGCCGATTTGAATTCTTCTCTGAATGTTCTGCAAAGAACGATTACGCGTATTAACAAAATCTCCCGTGCCAGATTCGCGGATACCTTTGAGGCTGTTAATACGTGCTTCAAAGAAGTCTTTGCTCAGATTTTTCCGGGAGGACGCGGGGAACTTGTCCTCACCGATGAAAATGACCTGCTGGAAACAGGAGTTGATATTGACATTCAGGTTCCCGGCAAGAGAAAGCAAAACGTGAATCTGCTTTCCGGTGGTGAAAAATCACTGGTTGCAGTCGCTCTTATTTTTGCCATCTTAAAGTATCGGCCGTCACCGTTTCTGGTTCTCGACGAAGTGGATGCCGCCCTGGATGACGCCAATACCAATCTCTTCAACCATTTGATTAAGGATGTTGCCCGGCAATCTCAGGTTGTTATGATTACTCACAACAAGAGCACGATGGAGGTTGCAGACACGCTCTTTGGTGTGACCATGCAAAAGCAGGGAATATCATCGCTCGTTTCCGTTAATCTCAACTAAACCACCTCTTTACTTCTTCACAAAAAATAGTTATGAATCAACTACAGCGGAAGAAAGGTGTATCTATGGCAAAGTTAAATTTTCTTGAAAAAATAAAGGCAGGATTGTCCAAGACCCGGGATGTTCTTACCATGGATTTAAATGACCTTTTCAGTGAAAAGGTTATCGATAAAGATCTTTATGATAAATTGGAAGAACTACTGATCGCGGCTGACATGGGACCTCAATTTACGTATGATTTAATTGATGATGTCAAGAAGAAGGTGAGTCGTAATGATCTGCAGAATGCGGATGAAATAAAAAAGGTTATGCAGGAGAGAATGAATGCTATTTTGCAAAAAATAGATAAACCTTTGACCATTCCCCGGGGCAAACCTTTTATCATCATGACAATTGGCGTTAACGGCAGCGGTAAAACGACGACTATCGGTAAATTAGCCTGTATGCTCAAAAGCGAAGGCCATGACGTCATGCTGGTTGCGGCGGATACTTTCCGGGCTGCGGCCGTCGAGCAGTTGGAGGTGTGGGGTTCGCGAGTGGACGCTCCGGTTGTAAAACATAAAACAAATGCCGATCCGGCGGCAGTCGTCTTTGACGCCATGGCAAAAATTAAAGCCGGTTTTTCCGGGGTGGTTATTGTGGATACGGCCGGGCGATTGCATACTCGTGTTAATTTGATGGAGGAACTTAAAAAGGTAAAACGGATTATTAACAAGGAATTACCGGAATTATCGCCGGAGATACTGCTGATTCTGGATGCCACAACCGGTCAAAATGCTGTTGTTCAGGCAAAAACGTTTAAAGAGGAGATAGGCGCAACCGGTATCGTACTCACCAAGCTCGATGGAACGTCCAAGGGCGGGGTGGTTGTGAGAATTGCCAGTGAACTGGCCCTTCCCGTAAGATATATAGGCGTCGGCGAGGGGTTGGATGATTTGCGCGTTTTCGAAAGTGGAAGTTTTACCAGGGCGCTTCTTGATTAAACCGTCAAAATTTAAGATAATATACTATGAGTAAAATCTTTGCCATAGGAGACATTCACGGCTGTCTGGAAAAACTGGAAGAGTTGCTGGGTCAGATTGACATCGATAGAGAAAGGGATGTATTAGTCTTCATCGGTGATTATATCGATCGCGGCAAATCCAGTAAAGAAGTCGTGGATTATGTTATCAATCTGCAAGGTCAATATCATAATGTAGTTTGCCTTCTTGGTAATCACGAGCAAATGTTTATACAGTACCTGGGAGGCCTTGACGAGGGGCTGTATCTGGGAAACGGCGGTATAAGCACGCTGAGTTCATATGAAATATTTCTCTCAGATAATGTTAAAAAAAGAAAAGTGAAAATCTCGGAGGCTCACCGGAGATTTTACGAATCACTTCTGCCATATTACGAAACCGACAAGTATATATTTGTTCACGCAGGCATCAGGCCCGGACTTCCTCTTAAAGAACAGACATTGGATGATCTCTTATGGATACGCTACGAGTTCATAGAAAATGAAAAAGACTTTGGCAAAACGGTTGTTTTTGGTCATACCCCGTTGATGAGTCCTTTGATTGAAAAAAATAAGATAGGCATAGATACCGGTGCGGTTTATGGCGGAAAGCTCACCTGTGTTGAACTTCCCATATTGAAAATTTATCAGGCATAGAACAATGAAAATCATCGAATGCGTGCCGAATTTCAGCGAAGGACGCGACTCTAAAAAACTCGAGGCTATTGCTAAGGTTTTTAAATCATTTTCCGGCGTGCGACTGGTCGATTTCAGCGGTGACGCCGATCATAACCGGAGCGTTTTTACTTTTCTGGGCAAACCGGAGGATGTCCTGGAAGCGGCGCTCGCCTCCTGCGGTAAGGCTTTGCAATTAATTGATATGACAAAACAAACAGGGGTTCATCCCCGTCTGGGTGCCGTTGATGTAGTGCCTTTTATTCCATTGGGCAAGACCAAAATAAAAGACGCGGTTGATATAGCTCATACTTTTGGAGAACAATTTTATGAACGTTTCGGCGTTCCCGTATATTTCTATGGTTTCGCGGCGCTAAATAGTCATAATACAGAGCTTCCCGATGTCCGTCGCGGTGGATATGAGGGTCTGGCGGACAAGATGTCGTCTGTAAAAGGAAATCCCGATGTGGGAACTACGAAATTTAATGCACGTTCCGGCGCTACAGCAGTAGGTGTCAGAGATTTGCTGGTTGCTTATAATATAAATTTGGCCTCTGATGATTTATTTCTGGCACGTCATATAGCTTCGCGAATAAGAGAAAAAGGAGGTGGTCTGAAGAATTTACGCGCTATTGGCTTAATGTTGAAGGGACGGAATATTGTACAGGTTTCCATGAACCTGACCAACTGTCAGAAAACCCCCTTGAAGACTGTTTTTGACCGTGTGAAAGCTTTGGCGGCTGAAACAGGAGTTCAAATACTGGAATCGGAATTAATCGGTCTGATGCCAAAATGCGCTCTTGCCAGAACAACACCTGAATACCTCAAACTCAAAGATTATGACGAAAATTGCCTTCTCGAGACTCATATGAAGGCGTTGGAGAAATTAAAATAACGAATTTTCGAGCTTGCTTAAACCAAAATTTAGTCGATTATTGTACTCGACAATCCTCATGATGCCCTTCATTCATCTCTCAAAGAAAGGATTAATATACTTTATCAGTTCGACGTTTTTTCCATCATGTTAAATTATTTTCTTGTATGGTATAAATAAGCCAACCAAAATGATTTGCAGGATGAAATCTTAGGGAGAGGGTATATTTCATTGAGCAAAAGGGCAGGAAGATTGTTTATATAGATGGATCGAACTGCAGTGCCGAAGAAGCACCCCTGATTACAGCGAAGGCAAGGGCAATCATCAGAAGCCAGCCGGAGCAATCCGTTTACACACTCACAAATTTAACCAATCCCATTTCAACGATAAAGTGACTGCGGACATGAAGGAATACGTGTCGGGCAACAAGCTTTATGTGGTCGCGGCGGCCGTGGGGCATAACGGCCCTGAAGCAGATTTTATATAACTCGATCGTAAAATTTACGGGGAAAAAGCTGACACTGTTCGATACGCTGGAACAGGCAAAAGATTGGCTGGCAGAACAATAAAACGTATCGGGAATTTTGAATCTATAACCGCTTTCTGAAACCACCGATAATAAGGTTAATTTGTTTCTTGGCATTTTTTTTCCTGGTTTTGGCCATGGATTTCAGAATTTTTTTGTCGGTCATTTCATCCGGCAATGATTGTTGCCCCGGTATGTTTGCTGGTGTATCCGGCGATGATTGTTGTCCCGGTGTGTTTGCCGGTATATCCAGTGATGATTGCTGTTGTACCTGTGTTTTTATCGGTACTTGCGGCGCAATTTCTTTTTTCCCCCGGCCGGCGCGGATTTTTTCAGCTATAACCTCTGCCGCCATTCTGCCGAACTGTCCGATAAATCCGGCAATCAAAACAAGCACAATCCATTTTAGTACGGACCACGAACTGATATATCCGAATAAATCACTCATATGTTTTTCAATCCTATTTGAATTGTAAAAGTTCTTGCGGATCATCAAACAGATAATCCGGCCTGGCCGCGGCCATTTTTTCTTTGCTGTGCCAACCCCAGGTAACGCCCACTGTTTTTACCCCGGCCTGTTTTCCTTCCTTGATGTCGCCCGTTGTGTCTCCTACGTAAAAAATGTGTTTTAAATCTACCTTATATTTCTTCGCGGCGTAAAGCATTTTTTCTTTTTTGCTGAACATGAAATCGGAGCCGAGAATTTCCTGGAATATGCCATTTAAATGATAAAGGCGCAGAGCCTCTTCAATGGTTGGACTGTCGTTGGAGGAAATAACAATAAGCGTATGATTTTTTCTTAGATCATCAAGAACAGGACTCATAGCTTCGAAAGGCTTCATGCTGGTGTATTCAATCTTTGCCAGAATATCTTCAGCGGCTTTCATAAAGACATCCAGATCCACTCCTTTGCTTTTCAATGATTCATAAAAATTGTCTTCAAACAATTCCAGAAATTCTTCTCTGCCGCGCGTCAGCGGCTGGTTTATTTTTATAAGGCAATCGGTAACTGTTTGTTCATAAACATCCAGCGAGTCAACAAGTACTCCGTCAAAATCGAAAAGAAACAACTTCATTAAAGCTTCGCTCCTTTGTGCAAACGCGTAATGGCGTTGCGAAAAGGTTTTCTTAAAATTCCTTTTTCCGTGATGATGGCGGTGATCAGGAACGCGGGTGTTACATCGAACGCCGGATTATAAACTCTGGTTTTCTCCGGCGCGCTGCGGACACCTTTAAAATGCGTTACCTCATCGCTTTTTCTTTCTTCGATGGGAATCGAGCCTCCTGTTTTTAATGAAACGTCAATCGTGGAAAGCGGCGCCGCAATGTACAATGGAATACCGTGAGCTTGCGCCAGAAGCGCCAGAGAATAGGTCCCGATTTTATTAGCCGTGTCGCCGTTGGCGGCGATTCTGTCCGCTCCCACGATAATCTTGTCGATCTTCCCCTGCTGCATCAGAAAACCAGCCATATTGTCGGTAATCAACGTGTGTGGAATTTTTTCTTTTTTCAGTTCCCAGGCGGTCAGCCGCGCACCCTGCAAAACGGGTCTGGTTTCATCCACATAAACGTGCAGTTTCTTGCGCTGTCCATGTGCCGCGCGAATAACGCCCAGCGCTGTACCGTATCCGGCCGTGGCCAATGCACCGGCGTTACAGTGCGTCAGAACATTGTCACCTTCAGACAATAACGCGCTGCCGTTTTTACCCATTTGCCGATTGATGGCGATATCTTCAGAACAAATCAGTTTGGCTTCCTTGATCAGTTCATTGACGAGACTTTGTTGAGACGTTGGGTTTGAATGGTCAATAAGTTTCTTCATGCGTTCCAGCGCCCAGAAAAGATTACGCGCCGTCGGCCGCGCCTCAGCAATCTCATCGCAAAGGGTGAGAAATTTATGTCGGAATTTTTCCGGTGATAAAGAGGGAAGGTTGAGTGCGCCCAGAGCGGTACCCATGGCGGCGGCAATGCCGATGGCGGGCGCTCCACGCACGGTTAAATCTTTGATGCAGGCAATAACTTCTTTGTATGATTTGCAGGTTATATATTTCTCGGCAAGCGGCAGAGCGTTCTGATCAATCAAAACGACAGTATTGTTTTTCCAGAAAATTGTTTTAATCATTTTTTTTATCAAGAATATCTTTGAGGATTTCGTTGACTAATTGCGGGTTGGCTTTGCCCTTCGTCTCTTTCATTACCTGGCCAACGAAGAAACCGAAAAGTTTTTCCTTGCCGCTACGATAATCATCGCGCTGCTGTGGAAATTTCCCGACAGTTATACTTGCTGTTTTAACCAGAGCATCTTTATCTGTAATTTGTACCAGCCCTTTTTCTTTGATGATGGTCTGCGGCGATTTGCCGGTCCTGTACATATCTTCCACAATTTCTTTGGCCATTTTCCCGCTGATTTCGCCTTTATCAATGCGCATGATCATATCGGCAAGAGATTCAGGAGTTATTTTGCATTGGCGAATATTCAATTTGTCGTCGTTGAGAAAACGCATCACATCGCCCATAATCCAGTTGCTGACGACTTTTGGTTTGCCGCAAAGTTTGACCACATCTTCATAGTAATGTGCCAACGCCTTGTCGGCGGTTAATACACCGGCGTCATAGGCCGGAATCTGATATTCTTTGACAAATCTTTCCCGCTTGGTCAGCGGCAATTCCGGAAGCTCCCTTTTAATATTTTCCACCCAGCCCTCATCAACCAGGATAGGCACTAAATCAGGATCCGGGAAATAGCGATAATCGTGCGCTTCTTCCTTGCTGCGCATGGAGTTGGTCGCGCCCTGCGCGTCATCCCACAGGCGAGTCTCCTGAACGACCGTTTCGCCGTTTTCCACAAGATACTGCTGGCGTTTGATTTCGTACTCCAGAGCGCGCTGCACGTTCCGGAAGGAATTCATGTTCTTTAGTTCTGTTCGCGTACCGAATTCCTTCTGACCTTTGGGGCGAATCGACACGTTGGCGTCGCAACGGAATGATCCTTCTTCCATGTTGCCGTCGCAGATTTCCAGATAAACAAGAATCTCATGCAGCCTTTTAAGGTAATCAGCCGCTTCTTCCGGCGAACGCATATCCGGCTCGCTGACAATTTCAATCAGCGGAACGCCGGTGCGGTTCAAATCAACGTAGCTCGCCGGATTGTGTTCATCGTGCAGAAGTTTCCCGGCGTCTTCTTCCATGTGAATTCTGGTGATGCCGATTTTCTTTTGCTCTCCATTGACATCCAACATGACATGGCCGTGTTCCGCCAGCGGATAGGCGTATTGCGATATCTGATAACCTTTGGGCAGGTCCGGGTAAAAATAATTCTTGCGGGCAAACTCGCAGGATTTATTGATTTCGCAGTTGGTTGCCAGCGCCATCTTCATGGCGTATTCGACGACCTTCTTGTTCAGCACCGGAAGAACTCCCGGCATCCCCAGACAAACCGGGCAGGTATGGTTGTTGGGCGCTGCGCCGAATTTGGTGGAACAATTGCAGAAAATTTTCGTATCCGTTAACATTTGGGCGTGAACTTCCAGCCCGATGACTGTTTCAAAATCCATTATAACGCTGGTCTCCTTTTCTCAATGTTAGCGCTTTTCTCATAAGCAGAGGCGATTTGAATGAGTTTTCCTTCCTCGAAGTGGCCGGCCAGGAACTGAACGCCTATCGGCAGGCCAGCGGAGGTAAATCCGCAGGGAACCGAGATTCCCGGTATTCCCGCGAGATTTGTCGATATGGTAAAAATGTCGGAAAGGTACATCTGCAGTGGATCATCCGTTTTCTCGCCGATTTTAAACGCCGGTGTCGGTGTAGTCGGCGTCATAATCACGTCGCATTTTTGGAAAGCGCTTTCGAAATCCTGCTTGATCAACGCCCGCACTTGCGAAGCTTTTTTGTAGTAGGCATCGTAATAACCGGCGGATAAGGCGTAGGTGCCGATCATAATTCTTCTTTTGACTTCAGCGCCGAATCCCTGCATGCGCGTTTTTTTGTACATGTCCAGAAGCTCACGGGCATCGGCCGCTCTGAAACCGTATTTGACGCCGTCGTAGCGCGCCAGGTTGGAGCTGGCTTCCGCCGGGGCGATAATATAATAAACAGCCACGCAGTATTGTGTGTGCGGCAGGGAAATGTCCACACACTGGCCGCCGCCTTGTTCGATAACCTTTATAGCTTTTTTAATGGCTTCGTTGACTTCTTTATCAATTCCTTCAATAAAATATTCTTTGGGGATGCCGATTTTCCAGCCTTTAATATCGCGTCCCGCAAATTGCCGGTAATCGGGTACGTCCGCATTGACGGAGGTTGATTCTTTCGGATCATAGCCTGCCAGAACATTCATCATGATGGCGCAGTCTTCCACATCCTTGGTGAAAGGGCCGATCTGATCCAGCGAGGAAGCAAAGGCGATGAGGCCGGAACGCGAGACGCGCCCGTACGTCGG
>DJVN01000200.1:0-10389 GCA_002441205.1 Syntrophaceae bacterium UBA6255
GCTGGATTGATCAAAGGATGATTGTCTTGAGCCGGGGGTCAAATCTTTACTCTTGACATTTGCTTAAGCTGGATTGATCAAAGGATGATTGAACAAGCTTTTTTCTTAGAACATTTCGCAAACAGTGACGAGCCGGCAACATGCCCGCTCCAGCCCTAAAACTTATTGAAGCTAGGACAAGTCATGCAGACAAAGAAATGGATAAAACCTGAATTAATAGTTTTAGCGCGGATAAAGGAAGAGGAAATGGTATTAACTGGCTGCAAATCTCTAAGCGGTGGCAATAATACTAATAACCGAAATGACACCTGCATGAGGGGACCTATGACGGGATGTGGCAATTGTCAGGACCTGTCAAATTCATAAAAAAAAGAATTCGAGGGACAGTATACTTAATTAATTTTTTGCTGGTTCAATTTCTTTAGATTGAACCATTTTTTTTCAGAACATTTCACAAACAGTGTGGAGCCGAAGATTTCTCTCCAGCAGAGCTGGACTGTTGTACTCTTGACATTTCCCGTTCATCAACAGCCAAGTCAAAAAGACTTGGCTGAACCGGGGTATCTTTCCGGTCATCGAAAATAATTGCTGTTGACGGATTACGGATAAGTAGGCTAGATTAAATACAATAAAAATTAACTGGATTTAAGAAAGGGAAATATTGAGCAAAGCATATTTTCAATTGAATAGAGCCATGTGGCGAGTGATATTTTACAGTAAACGCAGATTTTTTCTGTTGGTTGTCTTGATCATTCAATCATTTTTATTGTGCGGTTGTGCATCAAGTCCTTCCGAATCGTTTCTCAAGGAATCCGCGATATATAGTTGCTATGGCGGGGGCAGCTACGGGGAGACTGTGTTGGGTGAGTATGATAAAAATACCGTTACGCTGGAAAAATTTAAGGTCACGGAAAAGTACAATAAGAAAATCGATGATGAAACTTATACTATTTACAATTATTCGATAACCGTTCACGATAAAAAAACACGGTTGACGGACAACCTGGCCTGTTCCGCGGCTGTCATTAAACGCGGTTCTAAATGGTATTACAGGTTGCCGTAAATATAAGATAATACAAAGTCGTCGTTATTTGACTGTTTTTAAAAAGCATAAATGTACCCCTGTAGAATACANNGACATCCTGCTTCGTCAGCTTTCTTCTCTGAAAGTAAAACCTGATTTTGTCATCGTGACGCATCCCCACAGTGATCACATTACAGGCCTTGATTATCTGAAAAATTCATTTCCTGATGCATGCGTCATTGCGGGAAGGGGAGCTGAAGCATTTATGGCTCATCCCAAAGCGGCACAATCTGTGATTGCCGAAGATTTTCACATGACGAAGACCATGGCTGCTCGTGGTTTGATTAAGACGAAAAAAGTTATTTTATTCCCCCCAGCGCTTGCCGGACGCAGAGTTGTCCATCAGGGAGAAGAACTGAATCTGGGAGATTTAACCATTAATTTTTATGAAGCAAAGGGTCATGCTCCCGGAAATATTCTTGTCCGGATACCCGAGATAAATGCCGCCCTGGTATCGGACAGTTTAGGAAACCATTATCCGGGTAGAGGATTTTTCCCCACTTTTTTTACGGGATATGTCGATTACATGGCTACAATTAATCGGCTCGAAAAAATGAATTCTGATTTTCTGGGGCTTGCCCATAATGGATTTTTTTCCTCACAGGAAGAGATCAAAAACATTTTCCAAAAAGCCGTACAATGCGCCAATGATGTACGGGATTATATCACCCAAAGTAAAAAGAACGATGATGAGACAGCCAAAGACCTTTTCACTTTTTACTATACGGATGAATTGACCGTTTATTCTCCACAGAATATTTTAAATTGCTGCCGCTTGCTGGTTCGCCGTGTCCGGGAATTGAAAAAGAACGATAAATCTGGATAGAAATAATAGTTGATTTTTATTCAATACCCTTAATAATGGATGTCAAACATTAGTCAGGTGAGTTTTATGAACGCGCATTCTCCAAATCGGCGTTTGGACATTCTTTTTGTTGAACCGGATTCTTCGCTGGAAGCGTATCAATCGTTAAGTAAAACCTACTCGGCGATAGAAACACCGACATGGAGCCTGCTTTTGGCGGAGTCCTGCCGCAGCAAAGGGTTCGGTGTTGCCATTCTGGACTGCAAAGCGGAGCGGTTGACCGACACTCAGGCGATACAAAGAATTCATGATGCTGACCCGCGCACTGTATGTTTTGTTCTGTATGGCCAAAATCCAAACTCTGGCACTACGAGCATGATCGGCGGCACCCGTCTGTGCGAAAAACTTAAAGCAGCCTATCCGGAATATCCGACCTGTTTTGTTGGGCCTCACGTCAGCGCCTTGCCCCGGGAAGTATTGTCCTGTTCTTTTGTTGATGTCGTTCTTCTTAATGAAGGGGTTTACGCGCTGCACGATCTTCTGGCCTCCGATTTAAAAGACAACCTGAACAAAATAAAAGGAATAGGATACAAAAAGGACAAAAAAATAATTCTTAATCCGCCACGCCATGTTGTGCCTGAAAATAAAATGGATATTGATCTGCCCGGATATGCCTGGGATTTGCTGCCCTACGAAAAAAAACCGTTGGATCTTTACCGTTCGCATTTCTGGCATGCCGGTTATGATCATGAAAACCGCGCGCCTTTTGCCGCCCTGTACACATCACTGGGTTGCCCCTTTAAATGTGATTTTTGCATGATCAATATCATGAACCGGATTAACAGCAGTGATCGTATAACATCGGCAAATTCAGCTCACATCAGGTACTGGAGCCCGGAATGGATCATGCGTGAATTCAATAAGCTCATTGAGATGGGTGTGCGAACGATAAGAATATCGGACGAGATGTTTTTTCTTAAATCTGCTCATTTTGAGCCATTGCTGAAAGGTTTGATAAAAAAAGACCGAGATTTAAGATTATGGTGCTATGCGCGCGTGGATACTGTCACGTCAAAATATTTAAAGTTGTTCAGGCAAGCGGGTGTAAAATGGCTGGCCGTTGGTTTTGAATCGGGAAATTTATCGGTGAGAAAAAGTATTGCCAAGGGCAGATTTGACGAAATTGACATGAAAAAAATAGCGTTGCAGATTGATGATGCGGGAATTAATGTTGCCGCCAATTATATTTTTGGTCTTCCTGATGATAATTATGAAACGATGGTTCAGACGTTTGATTTAGCATGCGTTTTGAACACGCCATTTGCCAATTTTTATACGTGCATGGCTCTCCCCGGTTCTCCATTATATTTAAAAGCGTTACAGAACGGGTGGAAGTTGCCTGATTCCTATGAAGGATACGCCTTCATGTCTTATGAAAGTCAGCCTTTGCCGACGAATTATTTGAGCGCGGCCGAGGTGTTGAAATTCAGAGACGAAGCATGGTTGAAATATCATAAAAGAAAAGAATATTTGAGCCTTATTGAACGTAAATTCGGTGCGGAACAAAGAAAAAACGTCGAAAAACTGATTAAGGTTAAAATCAAGAGAAAGATTTTAGGAGACAAGTAAATAGTAAAACGTGAAGAGTCCCGCGTCTCTTCATTCCTGGGATCATTCCACTGACGCTTCGATCTGCGCTTCGCTTGATCTCAGCGAGTGTCATTATGAATAATGACTGGTTTCTATCCACCATCCACCATTCACATTTTCAACAGCGGTTCTACTTTATCGCGAATCCATTGCAATTTCTTTTTTGTGGAAGCTTCAAAACGCAGCACGATCACCGGTTGAGTATTGGAGGAACGCACCAGCGCCCATCCGTCATCAAAAGGAATACGAATTCCGTCTATATCAACAATGCCGGGAGTATTCTGGAAATGCTTCTTGATTCTGTTCACCGTTTCGGTTTTTTTATTGTCCGGACAATCAACCCTGATTTCCGGCGTGACGCAGGTTTTGGGCACATCGGCGAATAGCGCGCTTAATTTTTTGCCCGTTTGGGAAATAATTTCCAGTAATCGAAGTGTAGCATAGATTGCGTCGTCATAGCCGAAATACCGGTCGGCAAAAAAGAAATGTCCGCTCATTTCTCCGCCCAAAGCGGCTTTGACTTCTTTCATTTTTGCCTTGATTAAAGAATGTCCCGCTTTCCACATAATGGCGTTTCCGGAGTGCTTTTTAATATCATCGTATAAAACCTGTGAACATTTTACTTCGCCGATGATGGTGGAACGGGGATTTTTCTTTAAAATGTGACGCGCGAAAAGCAGCAGAAGTTTGTCTCCCCAGATGATTTCACCTTTATCGGTAATGACTCCCAGGCGGTCGGCATCGCCGTCAAAAGCAATTCCCAGATCCGCTTTGCTTTTGCGCACGATTTTTATCAGTTCGACTAAATTCTCCTCGACGGTGGGATCGGGAAAATGTTTGGGAAAGTTGCCGTCCGGTTTGCAGTTGATCGGAATGATTTCACAGCCGTATCGCTTTAAAAGGGGGAGGGCGAAATAACCGCCGACGCCGTTGCCGCCATCAACCGCAACTTTAATTTTC
The DNA here is from genome assembly GCA_002441205.1 of Syntrophaceae bacterium UBA6255. GTDB lineage: Bacteria > Desulfobacterota > Syntrophia > Syntrophales > Smithellaceae > Smithella. The sequence goes on from DJVN01000200.1 coordinate 4,500, forward strand.
TTTTTGATTTTTATTCTTTTAAAAAGATAATTTTCGTAATCTTTGGAAATATCCTTTTGCCGCGCTTTCGAAGTTCCTTTGGCATATTTGCCGATTTCCATAATTTTTCTAAGTTCCTGAATCTGCTCTCCATAGATGGTGCTATGACCAATACATATTTTGAACCCGTTGAATTCCGGCGGATTGTGACTTCCCGTAATCATGACGCCTCCGCCGATTTTCAGATGGCGAATGGAGAAGTAAAGCATGGGTGTGGCACAAAGTCCGATATCAATGGTATTAATACCTGAGGCGTTAAGGCCTTTGATTAAAAAATTATGATAGGCGTCAGAGCTCAAACGGCAATCACGCCCGATGGTCATGTTTTTTATTCTTTTTCTTTTGGCATAAGTTCCAATAGCCCGGCCCAGGTTAAAAACAAAATCTTCATTCAAGTCCTTACCGACAACGCCTCTTACATCATACTCTCGAAAAACATGGGGATTGATCAATTGTAAAGCTCCTTCCAAAAATTATGTTTTAAATCTTAGTGTCAGTTCGTAAACGCCGCTGTCAATTTTTTTCTTTATATCAAACCCGCCTTTTTCAAAAACATGAAGCATGGGTTTGTTTTCAACCAGAACTTCAGCGGTAAATCCAAGCAGACCCTGTTTTTTAGCCAGATAAGTCAGATATTGCAGGAGGGCGAAACCTATGCCGCTGTTTTGCTGATCTTCACGCACCGCAAAAGCCACTTCGGCGGTATGAGTGCTATCATCAATGCCATATTGGCCGACGCCGACAATGATGGGGTTTTCCCGATTTCCACTGATAACAACCAGCACAAGTTCTTTCGTATAATCAATGATTACGAAATTCTGTAGCCTTTCATGAGGCATGTCTTTGCGGGATGATATAAATCTTCTTTGGATGCTTTTGTCGGAAAGCGAGTAGAAAAAATCATGTAAAAGCGTTTCATCGCTGATCTTAACCGGTCTGATAAAGATCTGCCTTCCGGTCTTGGTTGTTATGTATGTTTCCAGATCTTCAGGATATTCGCCGCGCTTTCCCGGGACGAAAGCCTGATCTTTAAAAATCAGGCCCCGTTTTTTTGCTTCTTCAATGAGCCATGGCCGGAATTTGGGATGGGCTATGGCAATTAAAGCCATGGCGCGTTCCCGGATATTTTTGCCATGTAGATAGGCAATGCCGTATTCAGTGACCACGTATCGGACGTCGCCGCGATTCAAGGTCACTCCCGCCTGTTCTTTCAAAGCCGGCACAATCCGGGAAACAGTATCATCGCGGGAAGTGGATTTAAGCGCCAGGATTGTCTTGCCGTTTTTGGAAAACAAGGCGCCTCTCATAAAGTCCTGATGTCCGCCGATCCCGCTGTAAAAAACGCCGCCGATCGATTCTGAAGTCGCCTGGCCGCTTAAGTCTATTTCGAGCGCGCTGTTAATGGCGACCATGTTATCTATTTGGGACATGATTAATTGGCTGTTGGTATAGTCAAGCGTCCGCAGTGAAATGGAAGGATTGTTGTCGAGGAAATCGTAAGTTTCCCGGGTTCCCATACAGAAAGCGGCGACGCTTTTTCCATGGTCAATGGTTTTCCTGGAATTATTGATAACACCGGTTTTTATTAAATATACCAAGCCGTCGCTTAAAAGTTCCGTATGCACTCCCAGATCTTTCTTGTTGTGTAAACTGGCCATGACGGCATTGGGCAAACCGCCCCAGCCGACTTGAATCGTGTCGCCATCCTGCACCAGGCGTGCTACATTCTTGCCGATGGTTTTTATCACATCATTCGTTTTTGTTTTGGATACTTCTAAAATCGGCTCATCGTAGGGAACAATAAAATCAACATCTTTAATGTGAATGAACGCGTCGCCGTGAATCCGGGGCATATTGGGATTGATCTGAGCGATGACTATTTTTGCTTTTTCTGTGGCGGCTTTTACGACGTCCACACTGACCCCGAGGCTCAAGTAGTGATGTTCATCCGGCAGCGAGGTTTGTATCAGCGCGACATCAATTCGGACAACTCCGCTGGCTAACAGGGAGGGAAGCTGTGAAAGGGAAACGGGTGTGTAATCAGCCATTCCCGCGTTGATGGAATCCCGCGTACTGTTACCGATGAAAAAGGAATTGTGACGAAAATTCGCTTTATATTTGGCGCCGGTGTAAGGAGCAAGGCCTAACGAATAGATATGGATAATTTCCGCGTCGAAAAAAGCTTTAGGGTTTGATTCCACATAGCGTATCATGGCCTGAACGAGATATTGAGGCTCGCCGCAACCGGACGCGACAAAAATGTGATCTCCCCGGCGAATATGGCTGAAAATTTCATCTTCCGGAACAAATTTTTCAGGATATACCTTTTTGAAGCCATCGAGGAAGTCTAGAAAAATTTCTGGTTGCATAATCGGATCCGCTTATTGTTTTAAGTTACGCGCCAACTGATCTTCGGTTATTGCTTGTTTAGATTATAGATTAAAAAAACAATGCCTGTCAATCAAAGACAATATTTCCCGGGAATATCGGATGCATGCCCGATATCAGACTCAACATGCCACATGAATTTACTTCAATAAATCTCTTATATGCGTATGCTTTTCGATTAATTGCGACAAAAGCGCTATTTTTTCCTTGTCGTCTTTTCTAAGCAAAGCTTCCATATCATCAATGGTCTTGGCGGTTTTGAAAGTGTCCGTTCCCACAAGCAGAATCGGGATGCCTCGTTCATTGGCCCGGGAAATTATATTCTGATGAGGAACGACATCGTTGGTGATAATGATACCCGCAGTGTCGCGTTCCAGTGCGGCAAGGATCATGTCACTTTTTTCGCCGCCTGTTATCATAAGTTGATTCCCCTCGCGAAGTCCCGGCTTCGCGGGAAGCGGCTGCTTGTCCGCGTCGTGCGCAGGTGTTCCGATGATTATATTTTTAACGACATTTTTCAGATTGTCCTCGCCCGCAATAACTCTGGCCAGGAGTTTCTCGGCGAGAAAATCAAGCGTAAAGTATGTTAATTGAGCCTTATAAGGAATAACGCCGATAATATCGATGCCCATTTTATTTATATCCGGTGCGCAGGAATTCTCGAAATCATCAAGGTCTTTTATTTTGTTTATGATGACGCCTCCGAAATAGGCGTCTTTTATTTTCATATATTTTTCTAAGAACTTGATATCGTCAAGAACGCAATCAGTCTCGCCGCTCACGACGATGATCAGTTTGCCGTCAATGTATTTCGCGACGGATACCGGATCCAGATTGAGATAGGCACCGGAGGCCAAATCCTTGCCGCTTTCCATAAAGAGAACATCATTATTCCCTCCGATATCCGTTACTATTTCGGAGAGGGCTTTTTGGATTCCTTCCTGATCATACATATATTTCAGCCGGGAATGATCAAATCCCAGAGTTATTTTTTCCAGGTGGCTTTCCATTTCGCCTTTGCGCTCCAGGAGGTTGACCATCAAACTGGCGTCGTAATCCCAGGTTCTTTTCTTACGATAGATTAATCTGTCGCCCAGCGGCTTGGCGTAAGCAAATTTCTTATCTTTCACCAAAGAAATTATTCCCGCGATTACACTGGTTTTTCCCGCATTGCTTCTCATTGAAGAAACAACTATTTTTTTCATCACGCATCCTCCCTCGGTTTGCTTATCAAAATCCGCGCGTCAACAGCCTTAATACCTTCTTTTGCATTGTATACGAGCACCGGATTTATTTCTATATCGGTAATTCTTTCACACTGCTTAATAACGGAACCTATTTTGATGATAGCATCAATGACGGATTCAATATCCTTTTTTTCTTCTCCCCGCGCGCCGAGCAGCAGAGGATAGGATCTGATTTCCTCCAGCATGGAAAGGGCAATGCCGCGGTTGATGGGCAGCGCTCTGAAGGATATGTCCTTTAAAATTTCCACATAAATGCCTCCCAGCCCGCACATGACGACCGGGCCGAAGGAAGCATCTCTTCTCGCGCCGACAATGAGTTCGACTCCCTTCCTGGCCATTTCCGCGACCGCGATGCCCTCAATAACCGCGTCAGGTTTATATTCCCGGCAGTTGTGCATGATGGCTTCGTACCCGACGACGACTTCCTTTTCATCATCCAAGTCCAGCAGGACTCCTCCGGCGTCGCTTTTATGCAAAATGTCTTTCGACACAACCTTCAAGGTCACCGGATAGCCGATTTCGGAGGCAAACTTCACCGCCTCGTTGATATTGCGTGCGATTTTGCTTTGCGGGATGACAATGTCAGCGGCGCGCATGACCGCTGCTGCCTCATCGGCCAGAAGAAAGGTCCTGCCGTCCTGCAAGGCTTCCTCAATTATTTTATTGATTGCGGCTGTATCTATTTTGTAATCATCAAATGAATATGAAACATCATCAAGATATTTGTAATATCTGAAGTAAGCGCCCAGACAGGAAACAGCCTGCTCCACATCATTGAAAACAGGAATTCTCTCTGCTTTCAATGATTCAATCGCGTTTTCCACCTGTTGCCCGCCAATCAGGGCGTAGCTGATGGATTTGCCGTTTCTCTGATGTTTTTTATAGGATTCCTTGATCATTTGGGACAGGTTATCGGAATCGAAAACAGCTGTTTCGCAGTAAAGCCCGATTGTGGAACCGATTTCCTTGGATTCGGCGGTTACCGTAAGAGCGCGAGTATATTCATCGGCGCCGGCTGTGCCGGTAAGATCAATGGGATTTTTTGTCGATCCGAAAGAAGGGGTAACGGAGTCGTACAGGTTTTTTAAAGCGGCTTGATCGTCATACAGCGAAACCGCGTACTTTTCACACGCATCGGTAGCCATCACCCCGACACCGCCTCCATTGGAAATGATCACGCTGTTTTGGTTACCCGGTGCTTGCACGGAAATTAAAAATTTACACCAGTTGAAAGCGTCTTCCAGGCTCTCGGCGCGCAACACTCCGCATTGTTTCATAATGGCGTTGAATATTTCATCCGAGCCCGCCAGTGATCCCGTGTGTGAAGCGGCGGCCTGCGCACCTCTTTTCGACTTTCCGGATTTTATGACGATGACCGGTTTTTTGCCGGTGGCGGTCTTCAGGGTTTCAATCAGCCGTTCTCCCTTTTTTACTCCTTCGATATACATAAAAATGACTTTTGTCATGTCGTTATTAATGAGATATTCAAGCAAATCGGCCTCATCAATATCGCATTTATTCCCGATGGAAACGATGGAAGACAGCCCCATGCCGGCGATAGCGGTTTTGGCGATCATGGCGATTCCCAGAGCGCCGCTTTGCGTAAGGATGGCGACATTTCCGGGATTGATTATGGAAGCGGAGAAGGTTGAATTAAGAGAGGCGGCGCAGGAGTACAAGCCGAACATATTCGGCCCAACGATGCGCGTTCCGGCCTCTTTGGCAATGGCGGCAATTTCTTTTTCTTCTCTGATGTTTCCAACTTCTGAAAATCCGGAGGTGATGATCTGGAGGAATTTGACTTTCTTTTGCGCGCACTTTTTTACCGTATCCTTGACCAGATTAGCCGGAATCACAATTGATGCGCAGTCAACAGCAGTGTCTATTTCCAGAATATCGGTAAATACTTTATGCCCGTCAATATCGCCCCCTTTGGGACTGACGGGAAAGACTTTTCCTTTGTATCCCCCGGAGATAATGTTGTTGAATATGGCGTAGCCGATTTTCTTTTTATCCTGCGATGCGCCGATGACGGCAATGTTTTCGGGTTCAAACAGACATTTAATATCGTATTTGTTTGTATTGTCCACGGTAATCACCATCAGTATTTTTCAATGTTTAGTTTGATTCTAGTTAAATAAAGCGGATATTTCAATGAATAATATGATGCTCCCATATCTATTGGAATTTTCGTAGAGTTCCCTCTATAATTCATT
>DJVN01000200.1:10475-16643 GCA_002441205.1 Syntrophaceae bacterium UBA6255
GTATTTCAAATCCCCCCTGCGCTTCGCTTCGGGGATAATTCGCTTTACGCTTCGCGCTTCGTTTCTCTTGCTCTCAGTTTCTTAGCTCAATCCCCCTTCACAAAAGGGGGGAGAAAGCAATATGTCCGATGCGTTAGCCAGTACAATATCCGCACCCGCTGCTATGAACTCTTCTCTTGTGCAGCGTCCCGTAAGCACACCGCATGTGAGCGTCCCGGCGTTGTGGCCGGTTTTTATGTCAATAGGATGATCACCGATCATCAAAGTGCCTTTGGCGGAGGAGCCGAGTTTTTTCAGGGCAAGGCGGATGTGTTCCGGATGTGGTTTGACCCTGTTGACATCATCACGGCAAACGACTACAGGGCAATAGGTTAAGATATCCGGGAAAACGATTTTAACTGCCTTGGCGCAGTTTCTGGTTATGATTGCGCAGGCAATATTCATGGCCGGAAGAGTTTTAAGCAATTCTTTGGTATAAATAAAAAGCTCACCTTTATCTGCGGCATCCGTTTCTGTTTTTTCAATGATGGCGTTGGCTTCGTTAAAAAAAATTTCAGCGTCTTTTTTTGAGCGCTGAGTCAGAATATCGGCAGCAGCATCAATCATTTCCAGAACAAATCTTGTTTGAATCTGCTTTTCCGTAATGGCATAGGAGCCAATAAGATCTGTGATGTCTTGCCGCATTTTCTGGAAATCAATATTTAATTTAGCCAGAGTTCCATCGAAGTCAAAGATAATTGTTTGGATGGTTTTCTGCTTGATTTTTAGCTTAGACATGACCTCACCCTCTGGGGAAAATGTATTGACTGGTCAGTACCTTATCCAATATTCTGGAAGAATAAGTTGAAGGGACTTCGCTGTCGGAAATGATGCTCAGAAAATTCTGAATGATTTTAAAAGTGGCGCCCCAGAGTATGTCCTCGTTGCCTCTTTCATCGGGAATGACCACGCAGGGCAATTGATATTGAAAAAATTCCTTGTTTTCTCCCGAGCGCGTTTTTATATTCAGCATGGCATAATTTTGTCCATCAAAGAAAAAACTCAGGGGAATTTCCAGAATCTTATCGACCTCCGGATTTAATTTGTACGCGAATTTCCGGCGTGTAATACAGACCACCGGAAAAATTGTCCGGGCAAACATATTCAACGGGGAGGAGGGGAGTGCCCCCAGAAATTTTGTGTTCAGGGGATTCAGTCCGATTTCTTCCCAGGCCTCCCTTAAAGCAGTGGTTAGAAAAAGACGAATAAGTTTGGCGGTTTCATCATCAACGTTTTGAATACGTCTGGCTATCCTTCCTCTGAGTGCGGGAAGCATGCCCGTTTTCAGAAAAGCACTCAGCATATTATCCTGCCGGGGCTGCAACATTCCGCCGGGACAACCGATATCTCCACCCTGTTTCACCTTTGAGGAGCGTTTGATAAGTTGAAAAACATATTCAGACCTGTTGCTGATTTTTTTATAGAGAAGCAGCAGGACGACTGCAGCCTTCATATGGTTAGAGCCTTCCTGCCTGGATATATCTATCTGAAGATTCTTTTCCTTGAAATCGACCGAAACAGCCGACAGCCTGTCCCTCACGTGCCGGGGGAAAAAATCTTTATTCTGAAAAATACTTAAATCCATCAATCTACGAATCCTGCAATCCTAGGTTATGATGTCGGCAATGACCTGATTGTACCAGCATCGGACGGGAAATAAATCGATAAAACCGCAATGGCCGCCGAATCTCTGCCGGGATATCTTGAAGAAATCATTTTCCTGCAAATGCTGATAATCCTCCTGCGGTATAACGGGGTCATCTTTCGCGATAAATATTCTAACAGGGATGTTCAGATTTTGAAAAGCGTCATTTTTAAGCGTGTACGTATTGAAATAATCACGATAGGTTGCCATGTCATGGTAGTAGGGCATGATTTTCTCCGTCAGTTCGAGACAGGTTTTGGATTTAAGCATGTCCCTGAAATCGTATTTATCAGGAAAGAGGTGCTGTTTTTTAATCAGAGACCGTTTCCATTTTTTCAGGAAATATACCCGGTAAAGAGCATAGCCATTGTCAATGGCCAGGGTCGATTTATATGGGTCCAGAGGCGGACTCACGGCAAATACATGCTTTAAGTTTGCAATGGGCTTCCGAGCGTGCTGCATGGCGATGCGTAATGCAAAATTTCCACCCAGAGAAAAACCGAGCAGGTAAACTGGAGCGTCACCGGATAGACATGATAGATGATTAACCGCTTCAAATGTTTCATGAAGCAAAGCGCCGTGAAAAAGTTCCTCGTTGAGGTGGTGCGAGTCTCCGTGGTCCCGAAGATTCAAACGACACACGGAAAAGCCAAGCCTGTAGAAAAAGTCTCCCGTTGACAGCATATAGGACGAAGAAGATGAACCTTCCCATCCGTGAATAAGAATAATCACTCCCCTCGAGGAGGGATGAGCTGAATAAAACGACAGCAGCCTGGATCCAGCGGAAGTTTTGACGACCATTTTTCTTGCTTTTCGGGCCATGATATTATTGTAGTGCAGGCGAAGACGGGAACTGGCCATGATGGACTGAAAATGAGTATTGCGAAAAAAGAAAGATGGCTTGAATGATTTATCAGTTGTTGATGTGCTTTTTTTCATTAAGTTCAGTAAATTGTGATGATGAATAACAATAATGAATAAATCAAACTTTTTCAAATTAATCAATCATTATCAAAAGCGTACCGTGTTGTAAAAAAAGATAAAATTTAATGATCTGAGGTTAAAAAAAATAAGACCACGTGTCCGGGTAAGCTCACGTGGTCTTAATCAATGATGTTTTACAGAACAACTATTATTTTGTGCCGGGTACTTCGAAAGACGCCACAACTCGGCGGTTCTTCATCCGGCCTTCCTTCGTCTTATTGCTGGCAACCGGTCTGTCAGGACCATAACCCATCGCTTTGACACGGGATCCCCTGATACCGAAGTTATTAATCAGATATTCGCGAACACTGTTGGCGCGGTCGCGGGATAGTCTGATGTTAGCCTGGCGGTTACCGGTGCTGTCTGTATGGCCAACAATTGTAGCGGTTGCTTTTGGATTCTTTTTCAGAAAATCAGCAACCCGCTTCAATTCTTTATGATATTTTTTCTTGATGACAGCTTTATTGGAGTCGAATTCAATCTTAAGCAACATGGATGTTTTCTTGCTTACGATCGGGCAACCATCTTCTCCCACGAGAGTTCCATGCGGTGTGCGGGGGCACTTGTCCTTATAGTCGGAAACGCCGTCAAAGTCGGAATCGGAGGGACAGCCGTCCTTATCCACTGGTATATCGGCAGGCGTGTTCGGGCAATGATCTTCATAGTCAAGAACGCCGTCGCCGTCGGAATCGGGCAGACAGCCGTCCTTATCGACCACCATGCCTTTGGGAGTATGGGGACACTTATCCAAGTAATCAGGAACGCCATCCCCGTCGAAGTCAATACTTTTATCAACGGGAACAGGCGCTGCTTCGATTTTAGGCGGAGTCGGCGGCCCCTCTTTTTTGCCGCCTCCAAAATTAAAATTCATTCCAAAAGAAATAAGCAAATCATTATGAATATGGTGGGGGTTATCCTGCCGGCTATTAAGGGAAAGAGCATGTCGGATATCGGTCTGCAGGGCAATATTTTCCGTTAGAAAAATTTTCAAGCCGGCGCCGTAATCGACGGCGAATCTGTTTGATTCGTATTTTTCATAAAACTCAGGATCATTGTAAGCATTAAGTCCCTTACTGTAATAAATTCCGCCGAGACCTAAAGCTACATAAGGAACAAAACGGCCATCCGGCATAAAATGATACAGACCCCCAATACCGTAACGATATATATCCTGCCAGGGATAATTGTACCAAACGGGAGTTTCAAGTTCTACTTGTGTATAACTTAAGAAGCCCTCCACTGAAAAATTTTTCGTAAAATTATATCCGCCTCGCAGACCGTACGTGCCCCAATTTGAATTTTTATGGATCGACTGATTTTTTTCAAAAAAAGAAACTCCCCAAAAGGGAGTTAACGAAAAAGCGCCTTCTTTATTTTCAGCATGCACCGTGGAAAATGAAGCCATTAAAAAAAAATAAACTAAAAAAACAGTGATTTTTTTCATTGTCCGTTCTCCTTTTGCTTTTCTAAATAAATAGAAAAGAAGAGTTGAATTTTAATCTGCCGATTCATATATCATAAATATCTAAAATGTAAAAGCTTTTTTTCGGTTTTTGCAATATAGAACAGAATAAATTTTGCTCGCCAGTTTTTTTCTCATTTAAAATTCTTACAACATTGTATATGCAATGCTTGATCTTAAAATATTTGACATAGAAATTGAACACCCTTATATATTTAAATAAAAGAATATCGAAAAAGAAATCTTATGAAATTTGAAAAGAAATCAACTTGCGTCATACTTATGCTCTTATGGATTTTGATTCTTTTCTTCCTGAGCAGTTGTTCTTCCAGGCCGCCTTACGTGAAGCCGGGATATCCGAAACCGTACAAGGTTTTGGGTGAATGGTATCAGCCTGTACCCGACGCGAAGGACTTTCATGAACGGGGCATTGCATCCTGGTACGGAGAGGATTTTCACGGGAAAAAAACGTCCAACGGAGAGATATACGATATGTATGATATGACGGCTGCCCATAAAACTCTTCCCCTGGGGACACATGTCAGAGTTATAAATCTGGATAACGACCGGGAAACACAAGTCAGAATCAACGATAGAGGACCGTTTGTGCAGGGTAGAATCATTGATCTATCCTATGAAGCCGCGAAGAGAATCGGAGTGGTGGGTCCGGGAACAGCAAAAGTAGAAATCATTGCTCTGGGCAAGGAACTGGAACCGGGTTCAGGCAGGATTGTTCCTGTTGATTATTATTCCGGCAACTTTACATTCCAGGTGGGCGCGTTTATTGATAAGAGAAACGCCGAAAGACTCCTCGCCAGGCTCGATAAAAAATACCAAAACGCTCACATGATGATTTATGAAAGAGGGGATGAAGTGTTTTACCGGGTAAGGGTGGGAAAATGTCAGACTCTTGACAGCGCCGCCAAGTTCTCGGACGTTTTGAAAAAAGACGGATTTGCAGATGTGTTTACTGTTGCAGAATAAATAATTGCTTGACATTCACCGGATATTTTTAAAAATATAAAAAGCATTCAAAAATGATAGATGATCCGGCGATTACAACAATAAAACAGCCAGACAGCGCAAAATTATTTTTCCCTGGAGGACACACGATGAAATTATTTATAACCGGTGGCGCCGGCTATATAGGAAGCCATGCTTTAAAAGCATTCGGCGAAAGAGGCCACGAAATAGTTGTTTACGATAATCTCTCCACGGGTCATGAATGGGCTGTTCTTCACGGCCACCTTGTGCAGGGAGATCTGGAAGATGAAGAATTGCTTAACGATACAATGAAAGAATTCAGGCCTGATGCCGTCATTCATTTTGCGGCTTCCATACAGGTGGAAGAATCAGTCCGCAAGCCGCTGCTTTATTACCGGAATAATGTGATCAATTCGATCAATCTTCTCGAGGCAATGCTCAAGAACGATGTGCAATATTTCATCTATTCCTCAACGGCCGCTGTGTATGGAATTCCGAAAAAGATACCTGTCAACGAATCAGCGCCCCTAAACCCCATCAATCCCTATGGCGCATCCAAGGCCACTATGGAGCAGATTCTTGCGGATATTAATCAATCATCAGACTTGCGCTATATTGCCCTGCGTTATTTTAATGTTGCGGGGGCCGACGAACATGGCAGGCTGGGGCAGGCATACGTCGCTGCCACCCATCTCATCACCCGGGCGCTCAAGACTGCTCTCGGAGTATATCCCAAACTGGAAATTTATGGCACTGATTACGCTACACAGGACGGGACATGCATCCGTGATTACATTCATGTGGATGACCTTGCGGAAGCTCATGTACAGTCTCTGGACTATCTTTTGGAAACGAATGAATCCCATGTGATGAATTGCGGTTACGGACACGGTTTTTCCGTTAAGGAAGTCGTCGATGTTGCCAAAAAAATTACAGGCATCGATTTTCCGGTAGTAGAAACGGAAAGAAGAGCGGGTGATGCTCCCGCGCTGGTGGCCGACAGCACTAAACTGAAAAAGTGTACGGGCTGGAATCCGCAACATGATAGTCTGGA
>DJVN01000011.1 GCA_002441205.1 Syntrophaceae bacterium UBA6255
ATTGTCCTTCCACGAAAATCTGACGGACAGCCCAATCTGTCAGTTTCAATTTGTAGAAAGGAACAAAGAAAATATCTATCACAGCCTGAGGTACATACTTGAGATAATAGTAAAGCGGCTTGATCTGTAGGAAATGAAAGACTCCACCTTTCAGACTATTGGAAAAATTAGCTTCACAATATGCGAGCCGTCCGGTGATCACATTCTTATACATCTCGGCCAGCATCATTTGCGCCCATTCATGGTTGATCAGCAGCTTGCCGTCCACTTCGGTTTCGCCGGCATATTTCAGAGCATGTTCATAAGCCCCGCGTGCCACCCCGGTGCCAAAAGCACCGACCGCGGGACGTGACGTCTCGACTACATAGTGAGTGACCTGGTTGACCAGCTCTCCGGTCTCGCGTATCTGGGAGTTTGGCAGATTGCGTGAATCAAGCAAAACATTTTCATCCGGTATAAAACAGTCCTGGAAAATCAATTCACTAGCCGTACACGCTCGCTGACCCATTTTGTCTTCATGCTTGCCGAACGTGAATCCTTTCATGCCGGTTTTGACCGCGAGCATGACGGTATTTTCGGACGGTTTTTTCAGATTGGAATAGGCAATAAGCGCATGCCAGGTTGAAACATGCCCCATGGAGATGAATATCTTACTGCCGTTGACGATGAAACCGCCTTTGACTTTTTCGGCGTAACAGGTCACCTTACCGCGATCGACCAGTTCCACTTCTTCCACATCCGTGCCGGCGCCGGGTTCGGTAATCGCCAGCGAAATCAGGCAGGGATTACCTGTGCGTTCTCCGGCGGCCACTTCCCGGCAGACTTTGTTGATGACCGGTATATTCCAGGATGCCAGCATGGTTGCAAAACCGAGATAGTGCACAAAGACCACGTTGGCGATACCTACACAGGCCGAGGCCAACTCTTCGATCACGTAAGGTATACTCGGAAAAGCCCATCCCTGGCCGCCGAATAGTTTGGGTATAAACAGGGTATAAAAACCCCATTCATTGGCCTTCTGAACAAGATCCCAGGGAAGGTAGTCCGGATTCTGATAAGTCCCTAAATCGGCTTTAAGCGCTAATGGTCTGACAACTTCATCGTTGAACTGACGTGCATAACTGACGAGCGCTCTGGTTTCCTTGAGTTGGATTGTCGGTATCTTGGGAATAGCCTGCATGCTGCAGTAACTATCCTCAAAACGCGGCTCACGCTCCAATAAAGATTTAATCTCCTTTGGCTTGATCATAATTCCTCCCTTCACGAATGACTAATGACGATGCTACAATCACTGAGATCAATCCTCCCTTCTGCAAACCAGGAAGGCAGCAACCAAAAACCGCATATGATTTTTCAGCTAACATATGTCGGTTTCACGTTAATCTTTTCTCGAGTGTCAAAAGCGTCATGGGTGACGCTGATTTTTAATGAGACGGCGCCTCCAGAATATGAACGCACATTGCCGCCTCTTCCGTACCCAGAGCGCCTCCGCCGTTTTCCGCCAAGGCCAGTCTGGGATTCTTGACCTGACGTTTTCCGGCATTGCCTCGCAACTGGGTAACCAGTTCATGGACCTGGGCCAGACCCGACGCACCGATGGGATGGCCGCGCGATATCAAACCGCCGCTGGGATTGATGGGGATGCGGCCTTTCAGGCTTGTTTCGCCTTTTTCAGCAAAAATTCCGCCTTCGCCTCGGGGACAGAAGCCCAGATTTTCCGCCTGCACCACTTCACCGAAGGCCGAGGCGTCATGAACTTCGGCTACATTGATATCCTGAGGGCCGACTCCGGCTTTTTCATAAGCCTGTTTGGACAGCCTCTCTCCGATTTCCGGAATGTCCGAATCGAAAGATGTTCTGATGGCCGAACCGAGAACTGAAGCCCTGACTTTGACAGCCTGACTGCTTAAGCCGAGTTTCTTAACTATATCTTCGGAACACAAAATGGCCGAAGCAGCTCCGTCGCCGATGGGAGCGCACATGGCACGGGTCAATGGCCACGACACGATACGATCGGATAAAACTTTTTCTACCGGAACCTCGAAGCAGTATTGGGCATTGGGATTCAGTGTCGAGTTGAAATGATTCTTGGAGGCGATGATGGCCAGCTGTTCCACCGTAGAACCATGTTTTTTCATATGCTGGCGGGCTGCATAACCGTAGACATCCATAAAGGGAGAATGGTCACCGGCCGTCATCTTGGCCAGTTGCCAGACGGTATCGTAGCCGATCTTTTCACCCATAACAATGGCGGATGTGAAACGATCGCGGTATTGCTTCCATTTTGATTCATTTGCTTTGGCTTTTTTTGCGCCGTTGCTGACCGCTCTTTCTGCCGATTGATACCTCTGCTTAAAGAGTTCCACCTTGGCCTTCTCATCATCTGTAAGACCAAAAATAGAAAGCGTTTTGGCGATGGTCAGGACATTTTCGATATCAATGCCTCCCAAAAAACCAAAGAAGACAAGATTTTTATTGGAAAAATATAGTTTTTCCGCGCCGACAGCCATGGTGATGTCATACAAGCCACCGGCAACACCGTACCAGGCGTGATGAAGAGCGGTGGAACCGCCAGCACAGGCATTTTCAACGTTAGTAATAGGAATGCCTTCGATTCCCATTCCCTTGAGCGCCACCTGGCCGCGAATAGTCATCTGCCCTTTTTCACCCCAGCCGGCATTGGAAAACCAGAGAGCCTGAATATCGTTCTTGGTAAGATTGGCATCTTTGAGGCACCCGATAGCGGTTTTAATCGCCAGATCCTTGATGCTCTTATCCATGTGTTTGCCGAATTTGATGGTATCAACTCCGATGATATAGACATCTCGCATATGACAACCTCTCTATTGTTGATCAACTTCGTACTTGATAATGCAAAAAAAGTATGGTAAATTAATATCAATAATTGGTTGACCAATCAATACCATATGTTTACAATATGTCAAGTAATTTTTATTTGCATATACGTTAATATGATAAATCTACAATAGGATTAAATATGGAAGAATTGCCAGCACATGAACGAGTAATGAGCATACTTGTCAAACAGATTTTTAGCAGACAACTTAAACCTGGTGACAAACTGCCTCCGGAGCGGCAACTTGCCAAAGATTTTCAGGTGGACAGGGCATCGTTGAGGATTGCACTTAAACATATGGAAATGATGAACGTGCTCACCATAAGACATGGTGACGGCATCTATGTCCGTGATTATATGAAGGGCGCCAGTATTGATTTTTTGAGAATACTTTTCCTGCAGACGGAAACACCGGATGGTGAATGGTTGGCGGATCCATACATCCTGGATGAGATTTGGGAATTCTGGGTTTTTTTCCTGCCGGAAATGCTTAAACTTGCCGCCAAACGATTTACACCGCGTGACATTAAAACCATGTTGGATATCTTTGACGAAGAACTGGCCAATTTGCATGACCGCAATCATTTAATAGCGTTGGAACTTAAATCTCAGGAAACAATCGCTGAGATAGGAAGAAATATAGTTGTCATTCTCATAACCCATACCTGTCGTCCCTTGCGCCAAAAGATGATAGAAATATTTTTTTCTTCTCTCGATGAAGAACGCATAAAAAATCATATAGAGATAAAAAAAGAGTTGATGCGCTCATATATGACTTTGGACGCAAAAGACAGTTTGGCTGTGATCGAACAATATCGTGAAATACTCAATAATAATCGTGTTAGTCTGCGCAAATTGCTTTTCAATGATTCGGATAAAGAGGCAAAAGTTTAATAAAAAAATTTGGAAATAAAAAAGCCCTCCGCCAAATAGCAGAGGGCTTTTATTTTTTTTGGCCTTCAGTCTTTAGCCTTCAGCCTAATATTTTTTACATGCCCATTCCGGGGTATCCGCCACCGGGAGGCATACCGGGCATTCCACCACCTGCGCCCTTCTCTTCAGGCTTATCGGCGATCATGCACTGCGTGGTGAGCAGCAATGCTGCAACTGAAGCCGCGTTCTGCAGAGCGAAACGGGTAACCTTGGTGGGATCAATAACACCGGCTGAAATCATGTCTTCATACACATCTGTACGGGCGTTAAAACCATAAGCCCCTTTCTTCTCTTTTACTTTCTCAACTACAATACTGCCTTCGAGGCCGGCATTGCAGGCGATCATTTTAATCGGCTCTTCAATCGCTTTTTTGACTATATTGACGCCAATCTGTTCATCGCCTTCCAGAGCCATTTTAGCCAAAACGGGCAGGGTGCGCAGATAAGCTACGCCGCCGCCGGGAACAATGCCTTCTTCCACCGCCGCGCGGGTTGCGTGCAGAGCGTCTTCGACGCGTGCTTTCTTTTCCTTCATTTCGGTTTCGGTCGCAGCGCCGACTTTAATTACGGCAACTCCGCCGACCAGTTTGGCCAGTCTTTCCTGAA
>DJVN01000209.1:0-1886 GCA_002441205.1 Syntrophaceae bacterium UBA6255
TTGATCTCACAAAGGGCAGGATAATTTTAAGTTTTTGTTTAATAGAGAATGATGGCTCTGTCAAGAAACATTTAATAGCTCTGTTTTATCAATTATGCTATTTATGCCACAACGAATAAGGATGTTGATAAAATTATGCTTGATAAATACAGCCGTGAAATAAATTACCTTCGTGTTTCCATAACCGACCGTTGCAATTTGCATTGCGTGTANNTGCCGTCCCAAGGAAGGCATTTCTCTGCAGGGACATGAAGATATTCTGCGCTATGAGGAAATCATCCGCGTGGTATCCCTGGCTGTGAGAATGGGATTAATCAAGGTGCGGGTGACGGGCGGAGAGCCGCTTGTCCGCCGGGGATGCGTCGACTTTCTTGCCTCATTAAAAAAAATTGATGGTCTGCAAGACATCAGCCTCACAACAAACGGCATTCTTTTGGAAGAATNNCGCTCAAAGGATTTTTGACGCGGGTATCCAACGCATCAATGTCAGTCTGGATTCTCTGGATAAGGATAAATATTTCAGAATTACCAATGGCGGAAACCTTGACGCCGTGCTGCGCGGTATCATCCGCGCCGAAGATGTAGGCTTTTCACCGATCAAAATCAATACCGTCTTGATTAAAGGGTTCAATGATGATGAAGCTTTGAAATTTGCGAGACTGGCCGCTGAAAAACCTTTTCAGGTGCGGTTCATTGAACTGATGCCGATGGGTAAAACGAAGCTGAATTACGGCGAGGATTATATGCCGACATCGCAACTGATTGAAAAAATCAGCCAACACTACGGGTTGGAGCAGTTAAAAAGTAAAAAAAACAAATCAGACGGCCCGGCCCGGATCTTCAGGATCAAAGGCGGAGCGGGGGAGATAGGTTTTATCAATCCGGTCAGTGAACATTTCTGTGCCACCTGCAATCGCCTGCGTCTGACATCCGACGGGAAACTCAGGGCCTGTCTGCTCAACGAAACCGAAATTGATTTAAAAAAGGCTTTGCGGGAAAATTGCAGTAACGCNNCTCGAAAAATTAATCTGGGATGCCGTGTTGTTAAAACCAAAAAAACATGACGTAGTTTGCATAGATAACAGTATAAAGAAATGTTCACGGGGCATGTCGGAAATAGGTGGTTGAAAAATATTAATCAAAAGGGTGCATTTTTAAAAAAATATTGTATAATTACAATTGCAAAACGCGATATAAAAATTTCAGGTCTGAGTCGGATGGCGAACTCCCAATAAATTTATCATTTATAGATGTGAAGGTTTAGGCAGGAGCCAATCAAATGTTTTCCAATCACAAGACGACTTCATTCTCCAGTGAAAGGTCAAGAACTCCTCGAAGAGCTTATATATTCAATCGACAAAAAGAACTAGTTTTGGACTTGATTACTCCGCTGGCGGGTGAACGGCTTCTGAGTATAGGTTGCGGCGATGGCAATTACCTGCAAATCTTTAAAGATAAATGGTGTACCCTGACGGGCGTTGATTATTCCCGGGAAAAACTGGAAATTGCCCGGAGAGAATACGGCGACCGCGCTGAATTTATTTTAGCCCAACCGGGAGANNATTAATTTTCTGGAAATAGCCGATGACCCGCGCAAGATCATAGAAGAGGCAATCCGGGTATGCCGCGGCCGAGTTTTCATTGGTTTTTTAAATAACTATTCTTTTTTCGGGACGAGACAAAATCTAAAGGAAAACTTCGGTTTTCGACTCTCTAAAAAAATGCGTTTTTTNNAGCTATCCCGAAATTAAAAAAATGGTGGAAAATATAGTCGGAAATACAGTAATCAAATGGGGCAGTGTTATTTATTTCCCGGTCATTATTTACGATTTTTTTGAAGAGCTGGAAGAAATTTTCCCTGTCAGAAAAAATCCGTTTGGCGCTTT
>DJVN01000209.1:1963-3647 GCA_002441205.1 Syntrophaceae bacterium UBA6255
TAAAGAAGCGATGCTTTATGAAAAAATGGAAAGAGGGGAGACACGGTGCAATCTTTGCGCTCACCGGTGCGTAATGAAGCCCGACCGTTGCGGTGTTTGCGGCGTGAGGGAAAACAGGGGAGGCATTTTGTATTCCCTGGTTTATGGAACGCTCATTGCCGAAAACCTTGACCCCATCGAGAAAAAACCTTTCTTTCATGTTTACCCTGCTTCCAAATCTTATTCTATTGCTACCGTAGGATGCAANNTTCGGGTGCGATTTCTGTCAGAACCACGACATTTCACAGATGCCTCGGAAAACTCGTATGATCACAGGGGAAGATTTTCTGCCGGCGGACATTGTTGCCCGGGCAAAGCAAAACGGGGCCAAAACCATTGCATATACCTACACCGAGCCGACAGTGTATTTTGAACTGGCTTATGATACCGCGAAAATTGCCTCTGAAAACGGCTTGGCCAATGTTTTTGTCACGAACGGCTTCATGACGGCCGAGGCAATCGAAACAATAGCCCCGTATTTGGCGGCTGCCAATGTGGATTTAAAGTCTTTCCGAGAGGCATTTTATAAAAAACACTGTGGAGCGAGACTCCATCCTGTCCTGGAAAGTCTGCGAAAAATGAAAGAGAAGGAAATCTGGGTGGAGATCACTACCTTGCTGATCCCCACGTTAAATGACAGTGATGATGAACTTAAAGACATCGCTCAATTCATTGCCGGTCTGGGTAAAGAGATACCCTGGCACATCAGCCGTTTTCATCCGCAATATAACGTTCGTGATCTGCCGGTAACGCCGCTTGATTCATTGCATCGGGCGGCGCAGATTGGCAAAGAGGCNNGGTTTAAAGTATGTATACAGCGGTAATGTTCCCGGTGACAGGGGCGAAAACACCTATTGCTTTAAATGCGGCAATCTCTTGATTGAACGTTATGGTTTCAGAATTGTCAGTATTAATTTGAAAGGAAACAAATGCGGTAATTGTGGAACGGTTCTCGAAGGATTAATATGTTGATTTGCAGGAGCGATAATGGATAAGAAAAAGATAACGGTTGACTTAAAAAAATTAAAACTATGGGCGGCAGTGTTGATCATTTTAATGATTCCTCTCATTATCAATGCGGGGAACTTTTATAAGTGTCTCGATAAGTATGGGAATGAATCTTTAGTAGATTTTCCGGTCGATGGTCAAGCGTGCATGCCGGTCAGTACCTATGAAGAAAAACCAGTCCAACAGAGAGAACGTCAACGTGTCGTTTCCGAGGATGACAGAATTACGAAAGTCGTTGTAAAGGGAAATCAAATCTTAGTACCTGTAAAAATAATACANNGGCAGAGAAGAAGCCAACGTTAATTTATTAATGGATACAGGCGCGTCAGGTACAGCGATTCATACCCAAGTAGCGGATCAGTTGTACATCAATCTGTACAAGGCACGAAAAACGCAGGCGGGAATTGTCGGAGGCGGTGTTATCGAGGCGAGCATTATCAAGGTGGACAGTTTACAGATCGGACCTCATATCATTGAAAATTGTAATGTTGCATTTATTCCACATGAAGGACGTGCAGTCAATTTTGACGGGTTGCTGGGAATGGATATCCTTGGTAAATTTGGTTATAGGATTGATTTGGCGAACCAGATCATAATCTGGCAATAAATACTTTAATATGAAGAAGCCTGATAAGAA
>DJVN01000209.1:3710-4718 GCA_002441205.1 Syntrophaceae bacterium UBA6255
CTTCTTGTCCTCGACCGGACAAGCTGGTTTCATTCAGGTGGAAATACCCAAACGAGGCAAAAGCCAGCCTTGCAGTAAAAACCATCCGGCCAGAATGAACAGAAAAATTAATAAATCAGACATTTTGAACTCCTTTGTAAAAGAGGAAATCTGCAAAACCGACTCCCCGTTTGCAGGTNNGTGTTCTGAACAACCTTTTTAAACGGCGCATTCGGCGAATACGCCCTGCATAAGTGAAATCAAATATACCAGCGTTATTGAAGCAGCCACTTTGATTAGTTCAGGTTTTTATCAATTAACGCTGCCAGTTGGTTTTTAGACAGCAATCCTATTTGAGTTTCTTTTACCTGACCGTCTTTAACAAAAATAATTGTCGGGATGCTCCTGACGTTATACCGGGACGCCGTAGCCTGATTATCATCTACATTAACCTTGATCACATTGACCTTATCCTTATACTCAACAGCTATTTCCTCCAGGATCGGACCGATTGCCCGGCAGGGACCACACCAGGGCGCCCAGAAATCGACCAGTGTCGGTTTCGCTTCCTTTATAACCAGTGTATCGAAATTATGGTCATCCGCATGTTTTACAAATTCTGAATTACTCATTTTGTTTCCTCCTTAATAATAATTTATTTTGTTTCTTGCGTTTGTCTATGGTAAAAACCAATTAAATTTGATCTTTCAATATGCTCAGATGGCTAAGATTTCATTGATCTGAATCAACGCGGGAGAAAATTTTTAAAATGGATATCAGCGGACAAATAAAGGGCATTGTTTTGTTTCAGGGCGTCTCTGCTGAAAGAATTAAATTCCTGATTTCACAGGCCCTGATTAGAAAATTTAAACCGGGCGAAATGGTTATTGGGGAGGAAGAACAGATTCGTTCTTTCTATGTGGTCATTTCCGGACAGTTAAAACTGTACCGCAGTTCCGTCGAAGGCAGGGAGCAGACTTTGCAATTGCTTGGCTCGGGTGATCCGTTCGGTCTTTGCACGGCATTTGC
>DJVN01000053.1:0-180 GCA_002441205.1 Syntrophaceae bacterium UBA6255
TCCTTCTGCCAGTTGATGTATCGGGTCACTTCTTCATCAACTATTTTTTCGGCCTTAATCGCTTCCTTTTTGCGGACGTTCATGTTTTCGTCAACAATCTCCTGAATGTCATCAATATTGTAGAGATAAACATTTTCCAACTCGCTTACCGCAGGGTCGATGTCGCGGGGAACGGCGATG
>DJVN01000053.1:243-10021 GCA_002441205.1 Syntrophaceae bacterium UBA6255
CCGCTTCGCCGTGGAATTTTTCCGCCAGCAGCTCCGCCTGTGCCAGCGACCTGTTGGCAACGATAATCGACTGAGCGCCTTTTTCAATGAGCTGTGTGCCGGTGAGTTCCGCCATTTCTCCCGCGCCGATGAGCAGGATTTTCTTGCCGGTAAGCGTTCCGAAAATTTTCTTGGCCAGTTCCACCGCGGCATGGCTGACCGATACCGGATTGACGGCGATACCTGTTTCCGAACGGACGCGTTTGGCCGCGCGAAAAGAACAATGCATTAAACGATTCAAAACAACGCCGGTAGCGTATTTTTTCAGCGATTCGCGATAGGCGTCTTTCACCTGGCCGAGAATCTGCGCCTCGCCCATGACCATCGAATCCAAACTTGATGCCACGCGGAAGATATGGCGTACGGCTTCCTCGCCACGATATTCGTAAAAGCATCCTTTTGATTCAGCCTCTGTCAAATTGCCGCTTTGCGCCAGAAAATATTTTATCGCGTTGAGAGCGCTGGCGTCATCGGTGACGCTGGCGATAATCTCCACGCGATTGCAGGTGGAAAGATACA
Source organism: Syntrophaceae bacterium UBA6255 (assembly GCA_002441205.1). Taxonomy (GTDB): domain Bacteria; phylum Desulfobacterota; class Syntrophia; order Syntrophales; family Smithellaceae; genus Smithella. Next base: position 802 of record DJVN01000053.1, read on the forward strand.
GCACTTCGTCCACGCCGTGAATAGCCTTGAGCTCAGGAAGCAGATCTTTCTTCTCCTGACATCCGGCAAATATTTTTTCCCGGACAGCAATGTTCGCTGTTTTATGATTTAAACCCGTAAGTACAATCATGGTTAAAAAAAGTTATGTAAAGTTGAAAAACAAATTTTCACGCCGCCATAGGACAGCAAAAGCAGAACAAAAGCGATGCCGGAAAGCAGGGCCATGCGGTAACCTTTCCAGCCGATGGCCAGCCTCTGATGCAGTAAAAAACCGTAAATCATCCAACCGGCAAACGTCCAGACGATTTTCGGATCGGAAAGCCAGCCTGTTTTCCAGCTTATTTCCGCGAAAATCACTCCGGCGATAATACCGACGCTCAAAATGGGAAATCCCCATAAAAGGCAGAAATGATTGATTCTGTCCAGATCGTTTAAGGACGGCAGTAATCTGATCATCCCGCCTAATTTCTTATTTTTCAGCAGGCGGTTTTGCATGATAAACATCAATCCGGCGCATGAGGCAATGACAAAAAGCGCCTCCCCGAAAATTGTCAGGAATAAATGCACGGCGGTAAGCCAGCTTTGCAGATTCTGAGGCCGAAGGGATTTACCCGCTTCCTCTCCTGCGGCGGCAATCAAAAGCAGCAGGATAAGCGGCGAAATGAAGGCCCCGAGCACCCGGGTTTTCGTTTTAAATTGCAGAGCCAGATAAACCGCGCACACCGCCCAGGCACAGAAGGAAAGAAAATCCCGTGAGTCGGGATTAATGAGCCATGAGGAGTTCATCATCACGAAAAAGAAATTGATCGTGAGAAAACTGAACGCGACAGCCAGAATCCACGTGGAAATTCTGGCAAGCTTGACTCTTTTGACAAGGAGAGAAGACAGATAACCGAATGTGCTTAAGGCGCAGAGAACAAAAGCGATCTTAAACGAAATCATTTCCAGATTATTTAAAATCAATGTCTACCTCCTCGCCGGTAATGTCCTTCACGATCTTTTTAACTTTTTTTATGTCCCTGGCTTTGATGGATTCCAGTATGCCCACCGCCATAAGAGAAGTGAACCAGTCCTTGCCGACACCGGCGTTCTTGTCCATTTTTGTGCGCAGATTTCCCAAAATATTCAAAAATATTTCATATTCCTTGCCGTATTGTCCTTCCAATTCTTCTCTTAAATAGCGCGCCAGCGCCGGGCTTTTGCCGCCGGTGCCGATCGTTATGGACAGATCGCCCCGCTGCACAATAGAGGGGAGAATGAAATCGCATTTTTGCGGATCGTCGACAATATTGACAGGTATGTTCTTTGCCCGTGCATCCTGCGATATGCGGGCATTGGTCTTTTTATCGTCGGTTGCCCCGATAATCAAAGTGGCTTTGTCAATTAGGTTCCCGGAATATTCTGCGGCAATATGCGAAATCAAATTCCTGTCCTTGAGCGCGGCAAGTTCCGGGACAAGTTTCGGACTGATAACCGAAACTTTAGCGCCGCAATCCAGAAGCCTTTCAGCTTTTCTTAAAGCGATTTCGCCGCCGCCGACGATGACACATTTTTTGTCCCGAATGTCTAAAAAAACAGGATAATATTTCAAGGATTTCCCCTCCCTTTAAATATATAAAGTCATTCTGAGATTTAAGCCATTTTAAATCAAAGATGATATCGAGGCGGCAGTGAAACTCGAATTACAATCACGCAGTGATCTGTAATTCGTTAGTTGAACTGTCCCGCTTCAGCGGGACTAGGCTCGATGTTTCGCGTCCTTTGAAGACATCAACAAAGATAGCGCTTTGATTTATATGGCGTTAGATAGGTATCATGAAGGGATGCAAATATCAAGAACCGATAGGATTTTAACGATACGGCGTCCTGTGTCGGACGCCGTATCGAAAGGTTGAAAAATGGTTGGGAAAGTCTCTATAACTTACCGTTTTACGGAAAAATAAAGTTCAGCAGATTTGTGGTCACCTTTTCCGGCTCGCCGTCATTTTGTACAGCCGCCGCCGTCAGAACGTCAAGATGATTGTATCCGGGGATAATGGGTGAATCCGGCGACAACTGGTCTTCGCCGAGCTTGGCGCCATCCCCCGCGACAATATTAATAACGGGCCGTTGGGAAATGCCATCCGGATGCACGATCACATCGCTGCCCATCATGGACTCAACCGCCAGCCGCATCGGAAAATATTTTTCCACGAAATCCATCGGCAGCGCGCCTAAAGACCGCGCCAGGTCATTGGCATCAGTGACTTCCTTGGCGGCAGTCGTAAAGGGCACTCCGTCGTTGTTGTTCGGAATCGCTGCGCCTTCGATTTTATCGTAATTGATCCATGTATAGAGTGGCCCTTTTTTCAGGTAGGTGCCGCTGTTATTTGCAATGGCGAGCGTTCCCCCGCTTCCGAAGGGAAAGTGTTTTTCCGCAACCGAGCCGCCGCCGAAAAAGCCGATGCTTGCCTGAATGATATTAATCGGCATCGCATTATCATCCATAAACAGAGCCATTAAGGCCTGGTTGGTGTACCGGAATTTATATATCGAAGGCTTACTCGCGAGGTAATCCCATATGTGTCTCGAATGATAAAATCGGTAGCAGCCTTTTACACTGTCAGAGGCCGGCAGATATGCAATCAAATCCGTTTCTGTATCCGGTGCGACCATAGCGGCATATCCGACACCTGTTAAAAGATGCATGATTTCAGGAGTAATGACGCCGGGAAGGAAGACAAACCGCTCAAACAATCCCGCTCGCATTAATGAAACGGCGCCATCCGGTATTTTGCCCAGAAGGTTCCTCAAACTGACCAGGTCTCCCGCCTGCACAGACAGCAGCGGATCAGATGTAATGAGGGAATCCAGAGCGAAGTAGCCGGCAGCCTGATTGTATCCCGCGTCAGCAAGCGTCGTCGGGTCTCCGTCAAAATCGGCGCAGGCATAAGCGCCGGTGAGAAATCCGCCAAGAGAGTGACCGCCGATGTAGACTTTCTGCTGACGAACCGCCGGGTCGGGAATGCCGCGCGTGATGACCTCGTTCCAGTCCTTCAAGGTTTGTTCCATGCCGATTTCCACGAGCCATTTCGCGTCGTCGCTCAGGGGTTTAATATACCCCTGAAAATGTTGTCCGTGGTATGGTTTGTTCCGGTAATAATAATCCACCAGGTCGTGCAGGTTGCCGGTTTCCCTTGCCAGGCGCAGACCGTTCATATCTTCGAGGCAGTTTGATCGTCTGTCAATTGCCCAAAATTCCACAAACTTGCCTTTTTCATTGTAGGCTCGCGTTACCAGGTTGGCCGCCACATTGTAGAACGCTGACGCTCCCTCCAGAACGCCCGGTTGCGCGATCAAAATTCTGTTCGCGTCGGAAGGATTGACCGGCCCGTTGACATGACGAACGCGCAGAAAATTAAGTTTGTCGCATGCCGCCGGGTGAGATGGACACGAAGCCGGCAAGGGTGCAATAACAGTCACAGCCGTTGCCTTCGTTAAAGGAAACGCTGTGTTTTGATCGGCTGCGCTTTCCGTAAAGCCGGCAGGCGGCCAGGAAGCGGTCATGCCGCTACCGGCCATGAAAATTATTAGTGAACAGATGGCTACAACGAATATAAATCTTCTCATAAATACTTTTCCCCTCCCCCATATTGAATAATTAAAGATGAAGTAAATCCTTTACAACAACACTTAACTTAATGGGCAAATATATATTTATATGGATTTGACAGGGATAGAAACGTACAGCAGGAGGTGAAAAACGTGCAATTTGGTGTACACTTAAATGATATTCCTGGTTTTTGTCAAGCAGGAAAAACGGCGGGAGAAAATTCAGCCGGACAAGATAACAGTTATTTTCTGCCGAGAATCAGTGTGAAATTTGGTGATCATAGCCGGTGGCATGATGCTGCTATTCCGAGACTTCCACGCGGTTGCGCCCATTTTTCTTGGCTTTATACATGGCTTCGTCGGCGCGGGAAATCGTTTTATCTATATCTTCATTTCTTTTGTGCTCGGCCAGACCGATGGAAACCGTAACTCCGGATTTACGACCGCGACCCAGATCAAGAAACAGAAATTCTTCAACACAGGCGCGAATACGTTCGGCAAATACTTTTGCATCCTGAAGATCCGTTTGAGTAAGCACGACCAGAAATTCCTCACCCCCATAGCGTCCGCAGAAGTCGGTCTTGCGCAAAACATTGCTAATAATGTGGGAAAAAGTTATCAAGACTTCATCGCCAGCCTGATGCCCGAACGTGTCGTTGACGTTTTTAAATTTATCAAGATCCAGCATGGCCAGTGTAAAAATGGAGCCGGTTCGATTGGAGCGATTATTTTCCGTGGTAACAAGTTCCATCAGATGACGGCGATTGTAGAATCCGGTCAGGTCATCATGAATTGCCATCTCTTTTATTTTTACCAGAGATGACTGAAGCTTTTTCCGGCTGGTGGCCAGGTCGTGGCGCAACGCGCTGATATTCCCGCCGATAAAAGAAACGGAAATAAGAACAACGGCCAAAACCAGCCATTGAAATATTTCAATATGAAGGACAATATCCTGTGGACGAAAAACATACAGTAAATATATATCAATGCCATATGTCATCAAAATAAAACAGCTGACTTTTAAAAATTGCCTGGTGTCCAGACGAAAGGTACCAAAAAGGAGAATGAGAATGTAAACGGAACAAAGAATCCCTCTGGCTTCATGAACAAAAAATATGGCATACATTACCACAATACTGGCAAGACAAATCTGAATAGACGTCATGCTGGGGTCTTTTAACCTCAGGTTTAAACCGCTGCGGAAAATAATATATAAAATGGTGTTGAAAACCAGAATAATGATCAAATTCCAGTAAAGAACAGTCAATCCCATCAGGCCGGTCTTGTATGCCAGATAAGACAGTGAAACGTTTAAAGTATAGATCCCTAAGGAGATAAAGAAACGACTGAGGCGTAAGGCCTGCTTGGGATCATTTTTGGGCATAATGGAAAAATCCTGGGCCAGCATCGAAAGGTTGAAGGCCAGTTTGGACAGTTTTCTCGTAATACCGTTGATATTCCAGGATATGCTTTTGTGAGTCATATATACAGAAAAATCCATTTTTTTATGATTAGCAATTGATTTTCTAAATCATAAAAGCGGGCATAAAGCCATATTAAACTTTCAGTCATGTTATTGGTTAAAAAAGGCAAGCTATTGGGAGAGAAATTTCCAATAGACCACTGTCAATCTCATTCCACTTCGCTGCGGGGATAGTTCGCCTTACGCTTCGAACTTCGCTACGCTCGTTTTACCACGGCACTGCGTGCCTGGTATAATTCGACTTACTTTTCGAGCATCACTTCATTCGCTCTCAAAGAGTCTCATGATCAGCGAGTCTCACTAGAAGATGGTTCTCCTTCCGTTATATCTTTCAGTGTCGTAATATTTTTCAACATCCACAAGCCTTAGTTGCTTGGTAACTCCCGCGAGAGGCGCTGTGCCAATGTCGCCTCTTTCCAGAGTAACCATGCGTCCGAAATCTTCCTTGACAATGAGGTCCACGGCGGCAATGCCAAACCATCTGGCCATCAGGCGATCGTGGGCGGAGGGAGTGCCTCCACGTTGAAGATGGCTCAATGATATATGACGCGATTCCAAGCCGGTTTTCTTTTCAATTTCGCTGGCGACAAAGCTGGCTACTCCGCCTACCGATACATGGCCGAAGTCATCAATCTGGGTATTTTTTATAAATTCCTGTTTCCCCGCAAGCGTGGCGCCTTCGGCTACCACGATAATGGAATAATTTATTTCCCGTCCCTTTCTTTCCCGTAAAAGCTCACACACTTTATCCATATCGAAAGGATATTCTGGTATCAAAACAATGTAGGCTCCGCTGCATTCTCCGCCGCGCAAAGCCAGCCAGCCGGCATGACGTCCCATGGTTTCCACAACAAAAATCCGGCCGTGCGATCCGGCGGTTGTTCGCAAACGGTCAATTTCTTCCATGATGATATTCACCGCCGTGTCAAAGCCCAGAGAATATTCTGTTCCGGCCAAATCCATGTCTATTGTTTTGGGAATGCCTACTGTTTTTATCCCTAGCTTGTGCAGCTTATAAGCAACGCCAAGAGTATCTTCCCCGCCGATGGCAACGATGGCATCAATGCCCAGTTTTTTAATGTTTTGAATCAGTTTCTCCGAACGATCATTTTTGGGATTAAAGGGATTGGTTCGCGACGTTCCCAGATTTGTTCCACCGTAGCGGTCCCATGTCCGAACGATCTCTTCATCAAGATGTTTAATGTACCGGGCGCAGCTCTTCTCGTCCTCGGGATTAACCTCGATGATGCCTTTCCATCCCTCCACAATACCGACAACTTCAAAAGAAACCGAACGACCGGCCGCCAGTTTCGAATCCAGAGCGCTCTTCGTCACCCATTTGATCGCCCCGTTTAATCCGGGACAATCTCCGCCGCCTGTCAATACCGCTATTTTCATCTTCATTTTTTATTCTCCGTAATAAAGTAAAAATTGTTTAATAGGACCGGGAAACTGTCAAGATACAGCACGACAATTGTTTTATAAGAAAAACTTATCCATGTGTCAATAATATATTACGGTATTTGTTCAGGACGCTTGAAATATTGCGTAAAAGAATATATACATATTAAAAAAACCGGACAATATTTTCATGACAGAAAAAGAAACGGGCAAGTGGCTGAAAATCGAAATATCAGCTCCCCAAGAGCAGATCGAAGCTATCGGGAATTTTCTTACCGAGGCCGGTGTTCAGGGTGTTTTTCAGGAATCGCTTGCGCCGCAGACCGCTGCCGGAGATTTTCCTGCAACCGCTAATGAAGAAGTGCTAAAAGCCTACTTTCCGCAGGATAACCGAAGTGAAAAAAGAATAGCCGCGCTACGAAAATATATGGAAAGCCTTGCGGACATCTTTCCCAACCTGGAGAAGCCATCTTTTAAAACCGAAATCATCTGCGATCCAAACTGGGGAGAACAATGGAAAAAATATTTTAAACCCATCCGGGTAAGCAAAAACATCATTGTTAAGCCCACATGGGAAAGATACACGCCCGACAGTCGAGATATTGTCATTGAAATTGATCCCGGAATGGCTTTTGGTACCGGCCAGCACGCTTCCACAAGAATGTGCATCGAAGCAGTAGAAGACGTCATTATGAATGATCGTTCGATCAAGGAATGGAAGGTTTTAGATGTCGGTTGCGGCACGGGTATCCTCGGCATTACTGCCGCCAAAATGGGCGCGCAGGATGTCATTTGCGCGGATATCGACAGAAAGGCTGTCGATATCGCCGGCGAGAACGCCGCCATTAATAATGTTCAGGCCTCTTTACGCACTTTAAATAAAAACGCTGCGTCAATCGACACGCCGCGCAATTTAATTATCGCCAATCTTACGTCAACGTTGCTCTTAACACTCCGGCACCATCTTACGCAACTACTGCTGTCCGATGGATATATGATTATTTCGGGTATCATTGAGCAGGATGCCCGAGATATCGAGAAAGAATTTTTTGCTGAGTCCCTGACGCTTTATAGAATGCTAACCGAAAAAGAATGGGTCTGTTATATTCTCAGAAAGAAATCTGCGAATGACTAATCGCTGCCGCATGTCATCTTAACAATAATATTTTAAGGATAATTCCATTTTGACCATACCCCGAATATACAGTCCGGAAGCGTTGGGAGATCGTAAGATCTGTGAACTGGGAGCGGACAACTTAAAATATCTCAAACAGGTTATGCGCCTGAAACAGGGCGACCGGATAAAGATATTCGACGGTGTTGGTAAAGAGTTTGAAGCGGTAATAAAAAGCTATTCAGCAAAAAATGTTTTGATAGAATTAATAAAGTTAATACCGGCAATGAACAAAGAAATAAGTATCACGCTCGCTCAAGCCATTCCGAAAGCAAAAAAAATGGATGCCATTGTAAAAACAGCCGCTGAGCTGGGAACAGATAGGATACTCCCTTTTGATTCTGCGCGGTCGGTTGTACGCATTGCCGAAGAAAAAACTTCTTTAAAAATCGCCCGATGGCAAAAGATTGCCATGGAGGCGGCTCGATCAAGCCACAGTTCTTACATTACGCAGGTATCTGAAGTTTTTTCCTTTTCTGACATGCTTACTCTGGCTTCAAAAGACGCCTTGAAACTGATCTTCTGGGAAGAAGAATGCCAAAAAACCGTCAAAGACGTTTTGCATGACAAACGTCTTTTCGATACGAAAGATTTTTTTGTCGTTGTTGGTCCGGAAGGCGGTTTTTCCAAGAATGAGATTGCTAAAGCAAAAGCATCAGGATTGATGTCCGTAAGTTTAGGCAGACAAATTTTAAAAGTAGAAACAGCGGTGGCGGCAATAATATCGATCATTCAATACGAAAAAGGAATCTTCAGCAAAAAATCACAGGAGGTGAAAAATGGCTTTTTATAAATATGCCGGCTTTTGGCGGCGTTTGATCGCTTATATGATTGACGGATTTATTATCAGTGTTGTTTACATCGCTTTGATGTTTATTGCGGGAATAGCCTTTTTTGCGGGAACAATATCCGGCGGCAGTAATGCCTGGATGGCGAAAATCGGCAATCCTGAAATAATGGTTTCATATACCCTATGGTTTTGGCTTTTTTCAACATTGATTAATATCGCTTATTTTACTTATTTTCACGGATCCACAGGTCGTACACCAGGTAAAATGCTGCTCGGGCTACATGTTGTTTCCGTTGATGGCAGCCGGATTTCCTTCGGCATTGCCTTCCTGAGGTCGGTGGGTTACCTGGTTTCAAGTATCGTTTTTTGTCTGGGTTATATTTGGATCGGTTTTGACAGGAAAAAACAGGGGTGGCATGACAAAATAGCCAACACGGTTGTAATCATAAAGGATAGTGCAGACCAAAGCGCAGGGCTTTTCATTGTTGGGAATTCCATTTCCGATTCAACTGCGCAGACGGTAAAACCCCCTGAAAATAATGATAATTAGACCGTTAAGGCGCTCGGATGCGGGGAAAAAATACCTTGACAAAAGGCATCTTATTCTATAGACGGTTGCAAGATTTTTCAGGATTGATTTAATCTAGGGGGTCGGTAGCTCAGTCGGTAGAGCATCGGACTGAAAATCCGAGTGTCGGCAGTTGAATTCTGCCCTGACCCACCATAAATATCAAGAGGTCGGAAGTTACAAATTTGCGGCCTCTTTCGTTTTGTAGAATAG
>DJVN01000006.1 GCA_002441205.1 Syntrophaceae bacterium UBA6255
CGCACCATCACAAACTGACCCGGCTGCGGATTTTCAAACAACGGTGACGTCCGCACCTTCATGAGAAAGCAGTCGTCCTGAATCTCGTCGTTTGTAATGATTTCTCCGATGTAAACATTTCCGGCCATCTTCAGAAAATCCCCTTAGTCACCAACCGGGTTGATATCCGCCCACATGATCAGAGCGTCTTCATGGGTGTCCGAGTAATAAAGCGGTCGAACTCCTTGTACTACAAAACCGTACTTCNNGGTAAAGCTTTATTGCTTCGACATTCGATGCTCTGACTTCCAGCGTCTGGAATAAAACATCGTTCTCGCCGGCAATGGTTTTCATTGCTTCCATCAGATGAGAAGCAATCCCCTGTCCTCTGTATTCTTTATCAACTGCAAGATTATGCAAATGAGCTTCGCCGGCAACAAGCCAGAAAATAATATATGCGATAGCAACTCTTTTATCTTCGATATCAATTCGCGCGCAAAGACATCGGGAATGTCTGCTTTCCAATTCTTTTTTGAACATCCCCAGCGTCCAGGGCGAAGGAAACGATTCCTGTTCAATAGCCAGAATTTGCGGAAGATCGGCTTTCTGCATCCGATCAATAATAAGCTGCATGGAAACTTTATCATCAGACATGGAGAATTTCCAATAGGATGGCCGCAACCAGAAAAACAGCGCAAACAATGGGAATCGTTCTGCGAAGCTTTAGCATATTGATGGCCACGGCGATACCCAGAAGCGGCAGAAAATAATATGTGAGAGAAAGCGCCTTGAGTATTGTTTCGTTGAACCGGGGATACATCCAGATTACGGAAGGAATAAAAAGAGTCTGTATCGCCAAAAGAAAAACGCCGTAAAATATAAATACTTTAAATAATCCCAAATAATTTTTCCGCTCTATAGCCTTAATGTTATTTTCTTTCGCGTCATCCAGAGCCTTATCGGAAATAGCATTATTGGATTTTACGATCATAACGTCTATCTGCTTGGCTATGATGCCACAGGGGATGGCTAAAAGAACACTCAGCGCTATTAATTCCGGCGATACGCGCCCTAAACTGGAACCGGCGATTCCGGCAATGGAGGTTGCCGTAACAGCGGCTATGGAATCGTTAGGAGGAATGTAGGTTCCAAGAGGCAGGCGGTCAATCCAAATCAATTCAATTAACGCGCCGATGATCAATCCGGCGTAAACATTATTTAACAAAAAACCGATAATGGGAGCAATGACCACCGGCCTGGAAATCATCGCCTGGATGAAAATTCTGTCCAGACACAGCAGGCTTCCGCAAAATGATATTAAAATAATTTTAACAAACAACTTACCACCAGCCCTTATGATATCATTAAAAAATTACTATAAAAACTGACTGAGGAAGCAAAGCGGTTTGAAATACTTTTGAAAACAACAGGATCCGCGGGAATTAAAATAGCTCTCTTTGCGACCATACGCGTTCTATTTATGCCAATAATCCTTAAGAGCTTCTTTGATATTGATTGCCCTTCCTTTCGGCACTCTTTGCAACTCGACAAACACACCCGCCTCTTTTAGTAAATTTTCCAATGTTGTAATTTCGTCTTCACATAAAAAGACCGATGATGAACAGCACACCTTGTATTCATTGTTATAAACATTGCCGACATTCAATCTGTCAAAATGAAATCCCCGGTCAAAAGCTTTGCACGCATCGGCAATTGTGCTGAATAACACTATTGTTTTCTTCCCGTTGCCATGAGTAAATGTATAATTTTGAACAAATTCGTCCAAAGAGCTGATAGTAACTTCCATATCACTGGGTACGGCCATTTTAATGACTGTCTCCAGAAAAGGATCAGAGGCTACCTTGTCATTCACGACAATGATGCATTTCGCCTTGATAAAGGGAACCCAGGCTTCCAATATCTGGCCATGAACCAGTCTGCTGTCAACCCGTACGAGGGCTATATTAAGATCTTTAGACAATGGATTACCTGTTAGCTTTCTTGCTTAAGATTTCGCTGGCCAGCATAATATTTTTTTCACCGTAATTTTTAATCAGACAGGCAAAATCCCGCAACGTCATGTCCTCTTCAACGTCAGACAACTTCAGCATCATGGGTAAATTGACTCCGGTAAGAACCTCAACCTTTCCTTCCTTCATGAAGGACAGGGAAATATTTGATGGTGTCCCGCCAAAAAGATCTGTTAAAATTAAAACCCCCTTTCCTTTATCCAACTTTTTTATGGCATTGTTGATTTCTTTTTTCAAATCTTCAACGTCTTTCGTCTGGTCAATACATATATGCATTATATCTTCCAGCGGTCCCTTGATTAGTTCGGCTGATTTTATTAATTCATGCCCCAAATTGCCATGTGTGGTGATCAGCGTGCCAAACATTACTATCCCCCTTTGAGCTCATTCAGGCAAAACACCCAAACTGACTTCGGATTTAAATTAGATGGGTACGCTAATGGATTGCACCATAATTGTCAAGATTTATGGAAAGATTATTTTACGTTGAATTTCGACATCGGCATTCCGTTGAATTATTGTATCTATTTGGAATAATGATGATTAGTCATCAGAGAAAATATAGCGACCCAACATGTCGGCCAGTTCATCAATCAATTCTTCGGGCTTGATTTCATTCGAAAGAGAAAGGATATAATCGTGAAATACCGCTTGCACTGTCGCCCAAATAATATGCAGACCAATTTTGGGATTCTTAATACGAACATTCGCATAATCACGGAAAATTGTTTCCATGGTTGATTCTACATAAAGTCCCAGTTCCCGTCGTTTTTGGATAATGGTCTCGGGCAAACCTATTTGGCTGATGAACAACCTATTTTGTACCTTTTCGTAACTGAGAAGTTCCAACGCAAGATAAAGAAGAATGGGAATGATGGTTCGATCAACAAAACCCTGCCTCCGAATGTCTTGTTCAACCTGCTTTACGATTGCTTTGATTTCATTAACATGACGTTCCCACAAACCATACAAAATAGCTTCTTTGCCTGAAAAATAATTATAAAGTGTTCCTATCGAAACTCCCGCTTTTTCGGCTATTTCGTCTGTGGTCGCCTCTGCGTATCCTGTATTGACAAAAATATCTGCCGCGGCCTCGTAAATGGCCGCCATGGTCTTTCGTGAGCGTTCCTGAGAAGGAATTTTACGCGGTTCAAGCACTTCTTTTTTAGACATAAGATGTCCCTCTTGAAGGCGGTGTTTTAAAAGGTGTAATTTTTTATAAAAATATCTTTCAACAGTCAAGTTTTAAAAATATCTGAGTCTCCCCTGCCATAAAACAGAATCTTTCATTTACTTTTTCCCAGATCATTTAATTCCATCTTCAGAGACAGAAGTGCGAGCATATCTTTTAAAGCAATGATACCTTTCAACTCATCACCGTTGACAACCAAAAGACGGCTGTTGCCCGTTTTGTTCATGACTTCCAGCGCTTTATTGGCATCCTCCTCCGGACCGATTGTTATTTCTTGATTACAGGGAAGAGCGATTGAACCTACGGTCTGGTGAGCCCATTCTTCACGGGGAATTGACGTTATTTGTTTTAAAAAAATACAGCCGGTGAGCCTTCCGAAAGAAATCACCGGATAAGCCTGAAAATGATACTTATATACATAATCACGAATAAATTCTTCGAGTGATATGGAACGCGGCACCGTCACGGGGTCGACAACCATTAAATCCTTTACTTTTTTTGTGTGAAAAAGACTTCGCGCCAGAATCTGTCTGTAAGAACTCTGTGCTGCAGCGCGAACAAACATACCGATCAGGAACCACCACAACCCACCGACAAAACTCCCTCTGACGATATAGAATATACCCAGAACAATCAGCACCAGCCCAAAACCGGAACCGATCTGCGAAGCAATATTTGTCGACCAGCGTATATCTTTCTTCCATCTCCAGAGGATAGACCGCAGTATTCTTCCGCCATCAAGAGGAAAAGCGGGAATCATGTTAAAAACAGCAAGAATCATGTTTAGCCATGATAAATAATTCAAAACACCATTAATGGTTACCGGCCAGCCCATATTATTCCCCAGTTGGTAAAGTAAGAAAGAAGATATGGCCAGCAAACAACTGGAAAGTGGACCGGCAACGGCTATCATAAACTCAGCTTTGGGACTCGGGGGATCTTCTTCCATATGGGCAACACCGCCGAAAATAAATAACGTTATTTCCTTCATGTGTATTCCATAATGTCTGGCAACCAGCGAATGAGTCAATTCATGGAATATGATGGACAAGAAAAGTCCCGTAGCGCCGGCAATCCCCATCCACCAGTAAGCGGATTGCGGAAGATCTTTATAATATTCCGGAAACAGGCCACTGGCCAAAGACCAGGTTATTAAAGCTGCCAAAATAAGCCAGCTCATATCCACTTTTATCTCAAAACCAAAAATAGAAAAAAGACTTACAGGCCGACCGAACATAAATTCCCGAAAACTCCTTTTTACATAATATAGAATGATTAGGGTGAAAATCAATGACTTTAATCATTATTTATATAAAGTAACGTAGCAATGAGAAAAAATTTGACAATTGTCAATGATTTAAGGTATTTTTTACGTCAATTTAAATTTTGATAAAAATTTTGCAGGAATTAACATAAAAAAATTACTGCGGAGCCGAAGCATGAAAAAGTATTTATTCCTATTTATTTTATTGTCAGTTTTTTTCTCTCAAACAGCCGTCGCTGATTTTTACAAGTGGATTGACGAAAAAGGACAGACACGAATCACAGATTATCCGCCTCCGCAGGACAAAGCAGCCAAAGTTATTGAGATTCACAAAACTCAATCCGAAACGCCTGTCATTTCAGAAAAAGATGATAATGCAGAGAAAATTAGAGCCACAAAAAAGACGGATGTTGTGATTTACACCAAAAATGACTGCGCGGATTGTGAAAAGGCACTGGAATTCTTAAAATCCAAGAATGTTTCTTTTACTGAATATAACATGGATAAGGATGAGAACGCCGCCGCTAAAAGAAAAGAAGTGGATAGCGACGAAGATGTTCCTTTTGCCATTATCAACAGAAATCATGTGCACGGATTCTCCGAAAGCGTTTATGACAGGGTCCTGAAAATGGAACCCTGATTGGGTCAAATGAAAACATCACTTTATTTCTGCACCGGAACCGGAAATTCTTTCTGGACAGCGAAAAAATTATCCGAATTCCTTCAAGAAACTGAACTGATTTCCATAGCCCTTGCCGAAAAAGGCACCATTCACATTAATTCAGAAAACGTCGGTTTTATATTTCCTGTTCACATCTGGGGGATACCTTCGCCGGTAATCGATTTTATCAATCGTCTGGACACCGATCCTGCCAAATATTACTTTGCCGTGGCGGTCAATGCCGGTCAGGTTGCCGCAACGCTGATTCAATTGCAGACATTGCTGCAGAAGAAAAACGTCAAACTTTCATCGGGATTCTCGGTTTGCCTGCCCAGCAACTATATTCCGTGGGGAGGAGCCGAATCGCAGAATAAACAACAAAAGATGTTCAACAATGCCCTGGATAAAATAAATCGCATTGCTGCTTCTGTGCGCGCAAAAGAAAAAAAACCGCCGGAAAAAGGTCCCCTCTGGCAGAATTTAGTCTTTTCCGCCATCTATCGCGGATCGTTCAACCGGGTTCCCCGAATGGATAAACCGTTCTTTGCCGACGGAAAGTGCACCAACTGCGGAATCTGTGAAAAAATATGTCCGGCTAATAATATATCGCTTGTTACCGGCAAGCCTGCATGGCAGCATCACTGCGAACAATGCTTCGCCTGCATTCAGTGGTGCCCGGAAGAAGCAATTCAATATGGCCGCGGCACGGCAAAGAAAAAACGTTATCATCACCCGGAAATCAGCCTCAGGGAAATGCTGGCTTTAGTCCCGCAAAGGAATGTATAATTTTTATGAAAACAAGAATCACTGAACTATTTGGAATCCAATATCCGATCATTCTTCCCGGCATGAGCTGGATCAGCGTGCCGGAACTTGTCGCCGCGGTATGCAACGCCGGTGGAATCGGCTATCTCGCGACCGGCCCATTAAGCCCCGCCAAAACAAGAGAATCCATCAGACAGATACGGAAACTGACGGACAAGCCTTTCGCGGTCGGAGCCACTCTTTTAATGCCCGGAGCATATCAAAACGCGCTGGTCGCCATTGAGGAAAAAGTTCCGGTGCTGAATATTTCTCTGGGCAAGGGTGGAGACTTGATGAAAAAAGTGCACGCTTACGGAGGCAAGGTCATCTCCACAGTGACGACGGTCGAGCACGCGCTGGCCGCTCAGAATTCCGGCGCGGATGCGCTTCAGGTAACCGGATACGAAGCCGCCGCTCACGGCAGTCAGGTCACGACGCTGGTGCTTGTTCCGGCCATCGTGGACGCCGTCAAATTGCCGGTGGTGGCCATCGGCGGAATTGCCGACGGCAGAGGCATGGCCGCGGCTTTTGCCCTGGGAGCCGAAGGCGTGGGCATGGGCACAAGACTTTCCATGACCAAGGAAAGTCCCGTTCATACAGCAGCCCTGCAAAAGCAACTGGAATTAGGAATAGAAGATACCATTTACTCCAACAGATTCGACGCTCTTTACTGTAGAATCATGAAAACACCTTCCGCCGAAAAAGCCGTCAAAGACGGCCGCAATCTGAGGAAAGGACTTATGGCATCGTTCGACATCGCCAAATCACTGGATTTATCCTGGATGAAACTGGCAATATCGATTCTATCCGGTTCTAAAAAACAGAAATCGGAAAAACCGAAAGATACAGCAGTAAAAACCGATGCGGTGCCGCAACAAAGGAAGAAAGAATCTTTTATGAAGAAAATGATGAAAGGTCCGGAAATGGGACTGAATCTCGCCCATATGGCTCAGGCTTATGTTTCCATAAAGAAAGCGACGGAGGCAGGTGATCTGGAAAAAGGCGTGTATGTTTCCGGTCAGGTTCAGGGCATCATCCACGACATCCCGACAGTGGCGGAGGTTATCAATCGAACCGTCGAAGAATTTAATAAGATTCAAAAAGAAATGGCGGGAAAAGCAGGTTAACTGTCATTTCGATGAATTCCGACTCGTCGGGATGAGGAGAAATCTTGCGTTCATTGGTATGTTTCACTGTCAGAAAATCTGAGGAGACACGGCGGCTCGAACTATGAAACGCCTTTTGAAACAAAAAGTTACCGAATTAGTGAGCTAGTACAACCGGCCCCAATATTTCACTGGAACAAATAGAAACTTAGTATTTTAGGGGTGTCCCCATGTA
>DJVN01000281.1 GCA_002441205.1 Syntrophaceae bacterium UBA6255
CGGATTTGATGCCCTGCATAATCCACTTGCGGGTATCGGCCGGGTCGATCACCGCATCGATTTCCAGATATGAAGCAATATTCATGGCCTTGCCCCGTTTGTATAATTCATTGACCAGTTGTTCATAAAATTTTTCCCGTTCCTCTGAACCTTCAATGGCCGCCAGCTCCTTTTTAAACCCGGCCTTGATGGCTCCCTCGATGCCCATAGCGCCGAATTCTCCCGTCGGCCATGAGGCCGTGAAAAATGGTTCGTGAAATCCGCCTTTGGACATGGACATGACGCCCAGGCCGTAACCGCGGCGCAGCACAACCGTGAAATAAGGCACCGTCAGATGCGAGCCGATGACAAACAGCCGGCAGACATGACGCACCTGAGCGCGCTTTTCAACGTCCGGCCCCACCATGAAGCCCGGTGTGTCGCACAAAGATAGAATCGGCAAACCATGTGCCTGACAGATTTGCATGAGACGTGCCGCCTTGTCCGCGCCTTCGGGTTCGATGGCTCCGGCCATATGCATACAGTTATTGGCAATCAAACCGAAAGGTTCCCCCTCAATACGTATAAATCCTGTAATCATGCCGGGGCCGAATCTGGGACGCAGTTCCAGAAATGAATCCGTATCGGCAAGGGCTTTAATCACCGTGCGCACATTGTAAGCGCGCTTGTTGTTTTCAGGAATCAGATTACGCAGATGAAGCTGATCAGCGGCTTTCCATTTTGCAACGGTTCCCTGAAAATAAGAAAGATATTTTTTCGCTGCGGTAACCGCCTCCACATCATCGCCAACTTCAATATCCACAACGCCATTTTCACTTTGAACGTCAATCGGACCGACTTCTTCCGGTTTAAAGATGCCCAGCCCACCGCCTTCAATCATGACGGGGCCGCCCATGCCGATATTGGAATTATTTGTCGCGATAATCACATCGCAGCAGCCTAAAAGCGCCGCGTTACCCGCGAAACAGGGACCGGCTACAATACCAATCAGGGGAACCCTGCCGCTTAAGTTGGCAAATTCCGCAAAGGTTGATAAATCCAGACCGGCTGTCATGACGCCGATGGCGTCCACATCACCGGGTCTGCCACCGCCGCCTTCCGCAAACAATATCAGCGGCAGACACTGTTCATGGGCGAGTTTAAGCATTCTGTCCTTTTTTTTATGATTAAAATATCCTTGAGTGCCGGCCAGAACGCTGTAATCGTAAGCCATAACCATACAACGTGCCTTCTCTTCGGTGAAGAAAGAGCCGTTGACTGAACCGATGCCCGCAATCATTCCGTCGGCGGGCGTTTTTCTGATTAAATCCTCTTCCGAACGCCTTCCACGCTGAGCGGCAATGGCCAGAGCGCCGTATTCAATGAAACTTCCCGCATCGCATAAATCCTCAACATTGGCGCGGGCTGTTCTTTTGTTTTTCTGCTTGAGTTTGGCCACCGCGTCGGGACGGTTTTCGTCAAGACCGAAGGAATGTCTTTTGATCATTTCGGCGAGTTCCGGTCGCATCGCTTTTTTCTCAGTTTCACCTTTTGCGGAAGAAGCGCTTTTTTGTGATTCTTTATCTTTTTCGGTTTTCATTCTGTTGCAGGCCCCATAGAATTAGCTGACAATATTTTTTTAAATTCATACAACAATTATATACGCATTTCAAAGATAAAATAAGCGTCTGGTTTTCTCTTTTGAAGGGATCGGGATACTATGAAATCATACTTAAATGTGAGATAATTAAACCGGATCTGAGGAGGTATTAAACGTGAAAAGGGAGCTTTCCTGTCTATGCTGCGGCAAGTGTTGTTTTGTGGATATGACCGCTTATGCCGAACAGGAAGATTTTGATCGCTGGCGTGCCGAAAACAGGCAGGACATTCTAGAAATGATCGAACATCGTCATCTCATCTGGGCGGGTGACAGGATGATTTCTTTGGAAACGGGGGATTATCCCCGGGAATGTCCTTTTCTTTACAGTTCAGGTAATTCATTCCTCTGTTCGATATATGAGACAAGACCCCGGGTGTGCCGAGAATATCAACCCGGTTCGTCGGAGCTCTGTCCGCAATGGAAGGGGAAGATCAAGGTGAAAGGTGAAGAGTGAAGAGTGAATTGTGAATGTTAGCGGGGAAGACAGAGGATGTTTTAATTGATTATTTCGCCGAACAGGTCGTACTCATCAACAGCGGTTATTTTGCATTTCACGATGCTGCCGATTAAGGAGTTTGATCCTTTGATGTAGGTCACACCGTCTATTTCCGGCGCTTGACGACGGCATCTCCCGATATAATGATAATCGCCACGGTCACTTTTTTCTTCAATCAATATTTCCTGAATTTTTCCAATCAATGTTTTGTTGATGGCCGCAGATATTGCCGCCTGCTCATTCATGATTGTTTCGCGACGGCGCTGCTTTTCTTTTTCAGAAACCTGTTGTTTCAAATTCGCTGCTTTTGTTCCTTCTTCTTTGGAATAGGTAAAGACGCCAAGATGGTCGAATTTTGTTTCGTTGACGAAATCAAGTAGCCTGTTAAATCGTGTCGGTGTTTCTCCCGGGAATCCGACGATAAGCGATGTTCTCAACGCAACGCCGGGAATGATTCCTTTGGCTTGAGAAATCACTTTTTTTATTTTAGCGGCTGTGACTTTGCGGTTCATGGCTTTCAAAATATCGTCGTCAATATGCTGAATCGGCAGGTCAAGGTAGCGGCATATTTTTTCACTGGCGGCAATGGTTTCCAGTAAATCAGTGGTGATGCGCGCCGAATGAGCGTAAAGCAGACGTATCCATTGCAGGTCTTTGATTTTTGCCATGTCCTTTAACAGGCCAGACAGGCGGGCACGGCCTTTTAAGTCCTGACCATAATTGGTGATGTCCTGAGCGGTGATGATGACTTCTTTTATCCCTCTTTGAGCCAGCATTTCAGCCTCAAGTAAAATATCATCCGGCCGGCGGCTGCGCGCCTTTCCCCGGATGGATGGAATAACACAATAGGAGCAATGATTAGAACAACCGTCGGAAATTTTCAAATAAGCGCTTGCGGTGGCCGGAGATAAAATCCGCGGGTGCTGATGGTTCATCAAGAAATCCGGTTTGGTTATTACAGAGGTTCTTTGTCTTTTCTGTCGACTGATTCTGTTGATGTGGTGGACGATGTTTCCGACTTCACCCGTCCCGATGAATAAATCCACCTCGGGCATATGAGTGAAAAGCTCTCTGCCGTAACGCTGGGCAAGGCATCCGGCGACGACGATCTTCAGATTGGGATTGTTATGTTTTTTTTCTTTGGCCAGTGTCAGGATGGTTTCGATGGCTTCTTCTTTGGCGGGATTGATAAAGGCACAGGTGTTGACGATGGCAATATCTGCTTCATCATGCTTTTCCACCAGGGGATGGCCTGATTGATTTAGAAGGCCTCCCATGACTTCCGAATCAATGAGATTTTTCGGACAGCCGAGACTGATGATACGCACTTTGATTTGCTTTGTCTTTTTCAACCGGGGAGCTTTCTAATAAGGACTTTTCTTGGTTTTGCGCCGTCCGAGGGGCCGACAATCCCTTCCGCTTCCATCTTTTCGATTATGCGCGCGGCGCGGTTGTAACCGATTTTCATGTAACGCTGGACCAGTGAAATGGACGCCTGTCCGAGTTCTCCAACCAGTGCCACCGCTTCGTCATATTTTTCATCGAAGTCATCGTCCCCTTCATGCTGCGTCTGCGAGGCCGCCAGCGCGTATTTTTCGATGGACGAATCGTAAGCCGGCTGCGCCTGCATCTTGATATAATCAACAATGCGCGTGATTTCTTTGTCCGAAACGTACGCACCATGAATGCGGGAAAGCTTGGATGTTCCGGGTGGAATGAAAAGCATATCTCCGGCGCCAAGCAGTTTTTCCGCGCCCTGCTGGTCGATGATGGTGCGGGAATCGATTTTGGAAGACACCTGGAATGAAATACGCGTTGGAAAGTTCGCTTTAATCAGACCGGTGATGACATCAACAGAAGGTCGCTGCGTGGCGATAATCAGATGGATACCGGCGGCTCTCGCCATCTGAGCCAGTCTTGTGAGAGATTCTTCTACGTCTCGCGGCGCGACCATCATCAAGTCGGCCAGCTCGTCGATCACAACAATAATATAGGGAAGTTTCGTGTGTTTTATTTCCTTTTCTTCATTTTCAGCAACCGGTTTATTTGCGGGCTCTTCGATTTCCAGATCGGGATCCACTTGCTTGGGCAATGCCAAAATAGTTTTGCTTTTCAAACCTTTCAGAAGCAATTCATTATATGCGTCAATGCTTTTTGCTTTCAAGTCGTTGAGAATCCTGTAACGTCGTTCCATTTCTTCCACCGTCCAACGCAGAACCTGTGAGGCCTTTTTAGGATCGGTTACAACCGGGTGCATCAGGTGCGGAATGCCTTCATACGAGGATAATTCCAGCCTTTTAGGGTCAATCATCAGAAACTTAACGTCATCCGGCTGAGCTTTAAAAAGAATACTGCAAATCATGGCGTTCAGCGCGACGCTTTTGCCGGAGCCGGTGGTTCCCGCAATGAGCAGATGAGGCATTTTTGTCAAATCGGCAATAACCGGTTTGCCCACAAAATTAACGCCCAGAGCAATCGGCAGACGGAATGATGATTCTGAAAAGGAATGATTATCGATGACTTCTTTGAGATAAACAGATTCTCTTTTTAAATTCGGTATTTCAATGCCGATGACCGATTTGCCTGGAATCGGGGCGAGAATGCGGATACTGGGAGCCATCAATGCCAGAGCCAGGTCATCAGAGAGATTGACTATCTTGTTGATTTTGACTCCCGGAGCCGGTTCCAGTTCATACATCGTAATGACCGGTCCGGGCATGACTTCGACCACGCGGCCTTCAACGCCGAAGTCGGATAACTTCTTTTCCAGAATACGGGAGTTGGTGACCAGAGAATCCCTTTTTACCCGGGCATCTTTCTGAGGCGCTTCTTCCAGTAGAGTAAGGGGTGGCAGCTGGAACTTTTCATCGGCTGTTGCCTTGGTAAAGTCAAAATGGGTTTGCTCAACTTTCTTTGAAGGAGTCTTCTTGACAACCGGCAGGGGTTCTTCAATCACAACCGGTTCAGATTTTTTTTCAATTATTTTTGCGTTGTTGAGAACAAAACTAATAAAAGATGAAATACGGCTTTTGCAGAGATTGAAAAGCCCGGCGGAAAACTGAGATAATTTTCCGGAGAAGAAAACGATGGAAAATTCAGCCATGAAAGTCAAGGAAACAACAAAAATCAGAAATAAAATAATATAGGTTCCTGCTACATTAAAATATTGCCGAAGTAAACCGACGAAGGACACGCCGATTAAGCCCCCGGTGCCGTTTTTGAGAGCTTCTCCGTAAATCGTGAAGCTGCCACTGATCAGAAGCGCCATAATGCCGGCAAAGGAAAGAACAAAAAATAAAAATGCCACTGCCCGGCTGGTGTTCATAGTGAACTCAGGCCGTAAAAAATATTTAAAACAGCAGACAAAAAGAATAGCGGGCAGAAGAAAGGACGCAACACCCAGAAGACGTATTAAAGAATCGGCTGTATAAGAGCCCGCTTTGCCGATCCAATTATGTGTGGCCTGATCTCCGGAGACAAAATGGGTAAAGGAAGGGTCCTGAGGATGATAGGAGACAAGACACAAAAGTAAAATACAAGCAACGGAAAGACAGACAGCTCCCTTAATCTCTCTTGCTCTTTTGTGATCAGTCTGTTTTTTTTCCATTCTAAGGCCGAAGCTGAAAGTGAATTTTCATTAAATATTATTTCAGAAAAAATCAGATTTGACAAGTATGGTAATCGTTCCCAAAATCCAGCAGTAGTATGCAAAGAATTTTAAACGGGCACGACGAATAATCAAAAAAAACAGTTTCAGGGATAAAAAACCGGCTAACGCGGCACAGAGAAAGCCGGCAAAATACAGCCACGCTTCCTGATAAGAAATTTCTTTTAAGTAACCGGATTCCAGCAAAACGGCACCGAAGACGGCGGGCAGCGAAAGCAGAAAAGAAAAACGCGCGGCCGCGGGGCGATTAATCTTGCGGAAAATACCCATGGTTATTGTTGCCCCGGAGCGGGAAATTCCCGGCAGAAGAGCCATCGCCTGAGCCAGTCCGATTAGTATACCGTCGGTAATATTCATGTCTTTTTCATCGCGTCTGGCATCGGTCACCTTGTCGGAAAAATAAAGCAGGAATCCGGTGATGATTAAAAAAAATGCCGCCGCCCGGGCGGATTCGAAAACCTTATGGAGATCATCTTGAAATAATAAACCCAAAAGGGCTGCTGGAATCGTGCCGATGACTAAAAAGAGGAAAATTTTTCTCAACGTTGCGGGATCATTGTCCCGGGAAATATTTAAAATCTTATTTTTTTGAGGCGCAAGAGCTTTGAGCATGTTCAAGAGATCAACACGAAAATAAAAAACAACCGCAAACAGAGTTCCTAAATGCAGCATGGCGTCAAAGGCAACGCCCGGCTGTTTAAAATCCGGTAAAAAACTCTGCAGAATCACCAAGTGAGCAGAACTGCTGACGGGAAAAAGTTCAGTCAATCCCTGAACGATACCTAAAATTATGGCTGAAGATAAATTCAAATAGTCTCACTTTCTAAATCTCTAATATTTTGGCTTTCGGAATCCTTCCATTCATTGTAATTTTTTATGATTTCAGCTCTGACTTTTTCAATCAGATCGAGTCGCTTCTCAATATCATAATTTACAGCGTTGACAGGTTTTCCGATGATCATTTTTATTTGTCCCGGCTTTATTCTCAATGACCTTTTGGGCATTATTCTGCCGCTACCGATGATAGATACCGGTACAATCGGTACTCCGGATTTAATGGCAAGATGAAACGCTCCCTGCTTGAAAGCTTTAATTTCTCCGTCACGGCTTCTTGTGCCCTCCGGAAAGGTCATAATGGATTTTCCTCTGCGGATGCGAAGGGCGGCTTCGTCAATACTTTGCAAGGCTTTTTCATGATTACTTCTGTCCATTTCAATATAACCGGCGCTTTTCATTGCGGCGCCGAATATGGGAATGGTGAACAATTCTTTTTTAGCAATCCAACGGAACTGGACAGGGATGTATGCCAGAGAAATTAAAATATCAAAATCGCTTTGATGATTGGCCATAAAAATTTGCGGCTTTCCTTGCAACAGATTTTCTTCGCCGATGACTTTTACTTTTATATTGCATATCAGGAGCAATATTTTAGCCCAGAGATTGGCCAATTTATGGATTTTATTATCGGCAGCCGGGAAAACTGAAAAAACAACAGACCAGAAGGACAGAAACACGGTTATTGCGGCCCCTATTGTTACTAATAGTACTGAATGGATCATAAACATCCTGTTCTGTTACGTTATTGAATATTTTACGTTTAATTTTTACTTGATAAGATGATTGAAGTCAATAATGAATTCACTATCGCTTCGCGAAATCGGCGACGTCCGGTATGCGGGCTTCAAACAAACGGGATCTATTCAATGGACATCAAAGAATTCCAGCGATCCCATTCAGAAGCATTAGGTAGATTATTCTCTTTAAGTAAGGCGATAATACGTGTTTCGTTAAAACGTAAATACGGATTTATTTTTCGTTCTTCGGCCATCGTTGAATATACTGCAGTTCTGAAATTGTAAGAGTTGTAAAAAAAATCTATGTCTTTGTTATGTGGGTCCAAATGACGGGCGAATGCCAATGCGTCGTTAATATAATCATGTCCGGCGTAAATAATTGTTTCATCAGGTAGGGTTAAAAGTCGCTTGATCGATAAATAAAAATTATGCTGATTTCCGGAAAAGCAGTTGCCGATTGTTCCATTAAAGAGAGTGTCTCCTGATATGAGAGAATGTCCCGTATGGAAGCAGATGGAATCGTCTGAATGTCCAGGAGTCTGGTAAACTATAATTTTTTGCCCATCGATGATAATTTGCTGATTGTCAACGAATATCGAAGGTTTTAGGAAATCAGCGCCTGTTGCTTTGAGTAAATGATTATTGCCTGACGTGTGATCGGAATGCGAGTGCGTATTGGTCACATAAATAAGAGTCAAATTCATGCTTTTAAGAAAAGACAGTATTTCTTTGAAGGCTCCTCCATCGATCACCATGGCCTGTTTTTGCCCGTAAATAATATAAGCAAAATTATCCATTCCATAACGAAACTGTTTGATATTTAACATAAATAATCCTTGGATAGTCCATAAATGGACTTTTTAGAGTGAATATAAGAGTGATATTAATCATATGTCAAGATAATCCGCGGGGTATTCAAATTCCTTTTAGAAAAAGTTTGACAAATTGAGGTCTTAGTAATAATATTGCGCAACTTTTTTGCAGAAAGGGCGCGATAAGCGCTTTTTTTAATTTTCAGCATATTTCTGAGGAGTTGTCTTTTAAAGTGCATAGATTCTTGACAAGGAAAAGAGCTCTGGACATCATTGCCAAATTCTCACAAGCGGGCGTTCTCGTCGTGGGAGATGTGATGGTTGACCATTTCATTTGGGGAAATGTATCGCGTATTTCACCGGAAGCCCCCGTGCCGGTTGTTGATGTTCAAAAAGATAGTATTTTGCTTGGCGGCTGTGCGAACGTGCTCAATAATATTCACGCTATCGGCGGCAAAGTGTACGTCGCCGGAGTGGTTGGAGCCGATAATATCGGAAAAAAACTGCTTGCGGAACTCAGCGATCGAAAAATCGAAACAAAAGGCATTGTTGTTAAAAAAGACAGGCCGACGACTCTGAAAACAAGAATAGTCGCTCACGGACAGCAGATGGTCAGATTTGACAAGGAAAAGAGAGAGCCTATTTCTCAAGACAGTATTAATAAAATACTGGAATATGTAAAATCATTGCGTAAAAAAATAGGCGCTGTTGTCATTTCCGATTACAATAAAGGAGTTGTTTCCAAAGAACTTATTCAGGGAATAAGAAAAATAGTTGATGATTCGGACATTGTCATTTGCCTTGATCCCAAACAGAACAACTTTTCCATTTATAAAGGCGTGCATATTATTACTCCCAATCATTATGAGGTACAGCGCGCTGTGGGTCTGGAGATAAACCAGAACAATAATATTGAGAAATTAAGCGAATTACTGATAAAGAAATACGCATTTCCGGCTCTTTTGGTGACAAGAGGGGAAGAGGGCATGAGTTTGTTTGAAAATGGCCGAAAAATAATTCATACGCATTTCCCTGCCCAGGCCAAAGAAGTTTATGATGTGACAGGAGCAGGTGACACGGTTATTGGCATGCTGGCGCTTAGTCTGGCAGCGAAGGCAAATCTTAAAGAGGCTGCGTGCCTGGCAAATCTGGCCGCAGGCGTCGTCGTTGAGAAAATCGGTACAGCCACCGTTTCCCAAAAAGAAATGATAGACGTGTTATGAGTAAACCGAGTAAAGCGGAACCGGTGAAGTTAATCTTCAGCCTTTTTGCGCAGGAAGCTGCTACAATAAATGAGACAATAAAAACATTGTCTTCGCTATACGGGAAGCCGGATTTTATCAGTGCGATCGTGCCGTTTGATTACACTGATTATTACCGTAGCGAAATGGGTCATGATCTTGTCCGTCGCTTTTTAGCGATGGAAAAGCTGATTCAACCGGAAGAATTGCCTGATGTAAAACTGGCGACAAACGAAATTGAAGAACAATCAGCTTCTGATTCACATCGGAAGATTAATATCGATCCTGGTTATATATCCAAGGCTCATTTAATTCTGGCCACCGGCAAAAGTTACACGCATCGTCCCTATTTGCGGGACGGGATTTATGCCGATTTGACTTTGGTTTATCAGGGGAAAAAATTCTGTTCTCTGCCCTGGACTTATCCTGATTACGCTGACGAAAAACAGCTTTTGATATTCATCAAAATAAGAGACAAATATTTGTTGCAGTTAAGAATGTTAGATAATTAATTAAATTGAATTATTGAGTGGGAAAAGGTTGCGATAATGATAAAAAGCATGACTGGCTATGGACGGGCGGACACCGTTTGTGACGGTAAAAATATAATTGTTGAAGCGAAGTCCGTCAATCACCGTTTTCTGGAGATATTACTACGCACACCTTCATCGCTTTTCCCGCTGGAGATGGATTATAAAAAGAAAATTGCTGAAAAATTCAAAAGAGGACGCATAGAAGTATTCATAAAGTTTGAGGGTGAAGGGACGGATCTATCCAAGGTAAGTTTGAACATGGAAATTGCCCGGGATTATTATAATGTTTTGAATAAGCTTAAGAATGAATTTAAAATTGAATCTCCCGTCGCTCTAGAGAATTTGACTTGTTTTCGGGATATTTTTACTCCTCCTGCGGAAACCGAGCTTAGTGCTTTGTTTCTTGAAGAGGTGAAAAAAACATTCCTCGAAGCTTTGACGATCCTTGCCTCTATGAGGCAGGAAGAAGGATTTGTCCTGTATCAAGATATGCAAATGAGACTCGGGATAATTTCGGGAATTCTTGAAAATATCGGGTCGCGCGCACCGCAGGTTGTTACCGAATATCAAAAACGACTGTCGGAGAGAGTCCAGGAATTAATTGAAGGATACGCGCTTGATGAAAGCCGGCTGGCGCAGGAAGTTGCCATTATGGCGGAAAGAACCGACATAACGGAAGAGGTTGTGCGAATACAAAGTCATATCGGCCAGTTTAATGCGCTTCTGCAAAGTAATGAATCGGAAGGAAGAAAAATTGATTTTCTTTTGCAGGAAATGAATCGGGAAATTAATACCATTGGTTCAAAAGTTGGCGATGTAGAAATAACCAGACACGTCATTGAAGTAAAAAGTGAATTGGGTAAATTGCGCGAACAGGCGCAAAATATAGAGTGATGATATGTCCAAAGGTTTATTCATAGTTGTTTCTGCGCCATCGGGTGCAGGGAAAAGCACCATCTGTCAGGGGCTATTAAAGACTTGCCCGGAAATAAAATTTTCTGTTTCTTATACGTCCAGATTCCCGCGTCCCAATGAGACCGATGGGCAAGATTATTATTTTATTTCCCGTGATGAGTTTCGTGCAAAAATCAAACGAAGTGAATTTATCGAATGGGTCGAGAGTTTCGGTCATCTCTATGGAACTTCCAGGAAATTTATTGAAGATTGTGTCAATAATGGCAAGGATTTGTTGCTGGACATTGAACCGCGGGGAGCTAAAAAGATTAAAAAGGAACTCAAGGGCGGCATTTATGTTTTTATTTTGCCGCCGTCCCGCTTGGATCTTTTAAAAAGACTGGAAAAAAGAGGTTACGATAATGACGAAGCTATTCAAAAAAGGCTTAAACAGGCAGAAAGTGAATTAAAAGAAATTTCCTGGTATGATTATGTTATATTCAACCGGGATCTGGAGAAGGCTATTCATCAATTGATTTCAATTTATACGGCCGAAAAATGTAAAAGAGAAAGATTGAGTAATGAAATTAGAGAGTTTAAAAAATAAAATATATATTTTAAGGAGATTTTAATTTATGGCTAGGATTACCATTGAAGACTCTTTGCGTGTTGCAAAGACAAGGTTTGGATTAGTGTCGCTGGCATCAAAGCGGGCACATCAGTTGCTGAAAAGCTCGGAGCCGCTGGTGGTAAGCAAAAACAGAGAGATAGTGCAGGCTCTGCGCGAAATTGCCGCTGGAAAGGTCGTTTACGCCAATCCTGAATATTTAAACGGAACCAAGGAAGATTTCAAGCCTATTCCGGACAGCACTGAGTTCATCGGCGATGAAGAATATATCGAATAAAAAAGCGACCGATAAATTAATTTTTGCTCTTGATGCGAATGATTATGAAGAAGCTTTGCATTGGATTGAGCTTCTTTCGGGTTACGTAGGTATGTTTAAAGTAGGCAAGGAATTGTTTACCGCCGTAGGGCCCAGAATAATCCGGGACATCAAAGAAAGATCTCAGAAAGTATTTTTAGACCTTAAATTTCATGATATTCCCAATACAGTCGCCCGTGCTGCCGAAGCGGCAGTTAAGCTGAACGTGGATATGTTCAATGTTCATGCGTCGGGCGGTTCTCAGATGATCAAGGAAAGCGTTTTGGCCGCTCAGACTTGTTCCGATAAGCTGGGTCAAACCAGGCCGGTTTTTTTAGCTGTTACGGTGCTGACCAGTTTAAGCGACGATGACCTTAAAAGAATCGGATTTCAAAAAAACACAAAAGAGCTAGTCCTTCATCTGGCCGGTTTAGCTAAAGACGCGGGGGCTTCAGGCGTTGTCGCTTCACCGCAGGATATTGCCATATTGAGGGAAAATTTTGGAAATGAATTTGTCATCGTAACGCCCGGGATACGCGGTGCTTCCGAAATGAAAAAAGACGATCAAAAAAGAACTCTCAGCGCTTATGAGGCAATCAAGACGGGCGCCGACTATATTGTCGTGGGCCGGCCGATTCGCGCTGCCGATAAACCGCTCGAAGCTTGCCGGCAAATTGTACAGGAAATTGCCGAGGGATTGGCAGCAAAAATAATTCGCGAATAAAAGTGGGAACGTCATGGAGGTTATTTACGGTATAAATTCCATCAGCGATCTCCTCCGGCATGATAAAAAAGGATGGGGGAAAATTATTATTTCTTCCGGACGCAGCGGAACGTCCGTGAAGGACATAATAAAAATTGCCCAGATGGAAAAAATTCCGATTGAGTTTTGCGAGCGGAAATATCTGGATAAATTGGCCGGAACTCCTGATCATCAGGGGATAGTGGCTTTCCACAAACCTTTTGTTTATTCTGATTTAGATATCCTGATCAAAAACCGCAACAGATCCTTTGATTTTAATCTTATTATTATTCTGGATAGCGTCATGGATCCGCAAAATCTGGGTTCGATCATTCGAACCGCTCATTGTATGGGGGCCAACGGAGTGATAATTCCCGAAGACAGGGCTGCCCATATTACGGCCGCTGTGAATAAGGTTTCCGCCGGGAGTGTCGGGCAAATGCCCGTGGCAAAAGTCGTTAATTTGGCGCAATCAATTAACTATTTGAAAGAAAAGGGATTTTGGGTTTTTGGTGCAGATGCTCATAATGGAAGAAGTTTAAAGGATATGGATTTTAATTGTTCTGTTGCCCTGGTATTGGGAGGAGAAGAAAAAGGTATCAGATCGCTGGTAAAGAAACAATGTGACTTTTTAATCAATATTCCCATGTCCGGAAGCTTTGATTCAATGAATGTTTCCGTGGCTGCGGGAATTATTATGTATGAAGTATTCCGTCAACGCTGTAAATAAATATTATAGAAAAATAATTTTAATAAGGAAATTAGCTTCAACAGAGGTCAATAAATAATTAAAATTAATTGACAAAACTGCTTCACGTTTTTATTATTTTTAACTTGTTGAATTTATATGACAACTGGTTTAAAATAATCAATATTAATCGACAATATAAAGAAAGGGTTAAACTATGCCTGTTTTTATCTGGGAAGGGGTAACAAAAAAAGATGAAGTTAAAAAAGGGGAGATGGAAGCTGTTGATGAGCTGACCGTCCGCGGCCTCTTGCGTCGTCAGGGATTAAAATCCATCGAGGTGAAAAAGAAACCCAAGGATCTTCTTGAGCACTTGCCTTTTTTAAAGGTCTTGCATGGGAAAATTAAAGAAAAAAGTGTTGTTGTTTTTTGCCGTATTTTTTCCACAATGATCAATGCCGGACTTCCACTGATTCAATGTTTGGATCTTTTGGCTACGCAGGAACAAAATAAGGCTTTTTCTAACATTATTCGATCAGTAAAGGAAGATATCGAGGGTGGCACAAGTTTAACAAACGCGCTTAAGAAATACCCGGCAATATTTGATGAGCTTTTTGTAAATTTGATTGCCGCTGG
>DJVN01000184.1 GCA_002441205.1 Syntrophaceae bacterium UBA6255
TCAGCATTCGTATGAGGATTACGGGGCTGAGCAAATATAGTGAAAAGGTTCGGATATCTTGTGGCCGGAATGCCATTGATGGCACTGACGCTTTCTGCGATCTGCATCTTCGTAACCAGATTGTTGTATAGTCTGCTTGTTCTGCCTTTTGTCAGAATTGTCTCCATTACATCGAAAACATAATCATCGTAATGGGGGGCATTCGGTTTATGAAAACCGATAATCATCATCGGATTGGCATCGAAGGCAACGTCTACTCTTCTTTCTTCTTTTTGCGAAGGTTCAGCCGGGATGATGCTTTTGGCTTTTTCATGTGCGGGAATCCGTCCGAAATATTTTTTGATGACAGTTAGCGTCTCGTCGGGTTTGATATCACCGACAACCGCGATGACAATGCTATCCGGTGCCGCATATCCTGTTAGGATTATTCTCAGGTCATCGGGACTCAAACGGATTATATCTTCCGTCCAGCCAATGATTGGCCTTCCGTAGGGATGCATTGTATAAGCGGTTTTCATGAACTGCTCGTAAAGTTTACCGTTTGGATCTGTTTCAATCCGCTGTCTTCTTTCTTCCATGACGACATCGCGCTCCGTATAAAATTCCCGGAAGACAGGATTGAGCAGACGATCCGATTCGATTCTTGCCCAGAGTTCAATTTTATTTGCAGGAAGGCTTACATGGTATGTTGTGATATCCTGACCGGTGGATGCGTTCATATCCAGACCGCCGTTTTCCGTGTACAGACGATCAATTTCATTCGGTATGAAATATTTCTTGTGCTGTTCCTGTAATTCTTTCAGACGTTCGGAATAATGGGCGATGATTTTCGGATCAGCCTTGGCTCCTTTTCTTGTCTCTTGATCCAGAACCGAACCCGTTTTTTCAATGGCTGCCAGGGTTATCTTTTCTGCTTTATAATCTTTTGTTCCGATGGTTGTTGTTCCTTTGAACATCATGTGTTCCAGAAAATGAGCGGCACCGCTTTTCCCTTGTTCTTCATCCACCGCTCCGATACGATGACTGATGTAAAGCGAGACCGTGGGGCTTAAGTGACGTTCCAGCATCAGCACGGTAATGCCGTTTTTCAATTTTGTTTTGAGCACCTTTTCCTTTAAATTAAAGCCGTAGGAAAGGCTGTGAACAAAAACAAGAATCACCAGGAGAAAAGAAAATTTGAAAATGCTATGTAATTTCATCTTTGTGAACTCCATTCTGTCTTTGCGGGTATAAACGGTAAAAAAAATAAATAATACCAACAAGACAAACCAGTATCAAAAGAGATGCGGAAAAAAAATACATTAAAAATTCCATCGGATTATTCATTCGATAGGACCCCACCAAGGTGTTGACTCCCAGCACTAAAAAAAACAGGGATAAAAACAAAATCAATATATTTTTAATCCATATAAAGAGATTCATTCTAAACGGTTGATCCTTTCATTATTTTTGATCTTCTTTTTTAAATTCCTGTAAACATCGAAACTGAAATCGTTGTTTTGGCACGGAAGCAATGAATTGTTATGATATAATGGTTCGTTCTGAATGTCAAAGGATGAACAGGCTACGGCATTTTGCCACATTTCCGTGCCTGGAATTGGCGAATATTCAGCCAGGACAGGTTTGGCCCCGCATTGTCTGACAAATTCAACGCTTTCAACGATTTCCCTTGCCTTTTGACCGGGCATGCCGCAAAGAAGATATATCCCGATGTCGTTTGTTTTATAGCCGGCTTTTTTCAGATTACTTATGGCAAAACGCAGCTCTTCATTTTTTACTTTGCCGCCGGTTTCAACCTGCTTTTTAAAATCCGATGTTTCAAAACCAAAGCGAATTGTTTTAAAGCCGGAGCGGTAAAGCAGCGTGCACAACGGCTCCGTTATTTCGCGAAGATGTAAGCCGTTGGGGCAGTGAAACTGACAGGATAGCCCTCTTTTTTTTATTTCCTTAAGCAGCGGCACAATCATTTCATCCGGATTAATAAGCAGCGCGTCGTCATAAAAACAAAAATTAATCACACCATGTTTTTTCTGCCAGTACTCGATTTCCTCGGAAACCTTTATCGGATCACGCCGCCGGAATTCGCCGTTCAAGAGATGCGAAGCGCAGTAACTGCAATGATACGGACAACCCCGGGAAGTCATCAGCGGCAGCTGGACAATCTTGCGGATTAAGTCAAAAGCGGGGTAGGGATAGGAATCAAGGTTTTTCTCATCGGGCGTGAGAAGAATGTCTTCATTGAATAGTTTTTTGAGCAGATCCAGTATCTGATTTTCACCTGCTCCGGCAATGATATAATCCGCTCCGGAGTGTGTAACAGCGTGTTCATGACAGAGCGTCGCGTACTTGCCTCCCAATACGACGGGGACATGCGGCAGCTCTTCTTTTATAATGGTAATGGCTTCAAAAACGCCGGGATACCAGTAGCTCATCATGGAGGTTACTAATATAATATCCATATCCTGATGATTTTTTAATTCCCGCCGAAAGATTTCGGGTGTAATTCCGTAACGGCAATAATTTTTTGGAATCATCGTCAGGCTTTTCGGTTTCTCAATGATTTGTCTGAAGAATTTGCCGCGGCCGTAAACATGGCGGGAAGGTCTCGGAATCGCGTCCGGATGATATGCATCAAGGCAATCAATAAAATAAATCCGGTGATTGTTTTGGCGAAGCAGACCACCCAGATATAAAAGGCCGAGAGGTTTAATCCAGAAATCATAGGCCGCGAAATCGTGTATCCAGGGGTTTATCAGAAGAATTTTTTTGCTCATTGGGCTTGAGTCTATCACAACGTATTATGATTTACAAAAGGATAACCGGTTTTGACCTCCTTCCATAATATGAAAACATTGAAATCATTGAAAATCAAGGCGGGGAATAAGGGTGTTAAAATTGACTTAGTCAATCTTTTATGTTAATAAATCCAACGGTAAATCTAAGTTATTAAAAATATGCAGTTATTAATTTATTCCAAGGATTGAAAAGCGTGAAAAAGACGACTTTGGTAAATATTTTTTTAAGGTCATTTTTTATTCATACGACACTAAACTTCAAGCGAATGCAGAATATGGGTTTTGCCATGTCGGTCATTCCCCTGATAAAAGAACTTCGGTTTAAAAAAATGGAATCTGAAAAATTTCTCAACACGCATCTTCAGATGTTCAATACACATCCTTACTTTTCCGCGCCGATCATTGGGTCTATTGTTCGTCTGGAGGAAGAAAATATTTTCAAGGAAGACGTTGCCGATGCTGTATCGATCAAACAAAGTCTCATGGCGTCATACGCGGCGATCGGCGACATTTTTTTTTGGGGAGCATTCAGACCCTTCATTGCAATTATTAGCGTGGTTTTGATTTACACGGGGATGGTGCTTGCGCCGCTTTTTTATTTTATGACGTATAATCCCATTCATTTCTGGGTCCGGTTAAAGGGATTTATGGAGGGTTATCGGCAAGGGAAGAAAGGATTTGAATTTATTCGTTCTCTTAATTTACCGGGGATCTCCGTCACCATCCGCCGGGTCTCATTGATGGTATTGATTGCTTTGATGCTCTGGCTTTCCCGTCATAGCGGATATTGGCCATTAATAGAAACATATGGCGTCGTGGTTAAATTGACCGCGCTGGCCACGGTTATGTTTTGTCTTTTATTGTTTAAAAAAGGAATTTCTCAGATTTATGTTGTATATAGCGCTTTTGTGATATTTGTTATTATCTCATGGACGGGTTGGATTCATTGACGGAAACCAGAACATTAGAACTGAAAAATAAATTGGGTATGCATGCGCGGGCCGCGGCGTCTTTTGTGAAAGTGGCTCAACAGTTTAATGCGAAAATTTATATCGAGCGCAATGGGCAAACCGTTAATGGAAACAGTATCCTGGATCTCCTTACGCTTGCATGTCCATTCGGCGGAAAACTGACCATTAGAGCCGAAGGCGCCGACGAGACCATGGCAATAGAAGAACTGGGAAAGCTTATCGAAAATAAATTTGGAGAAGAATGAAAAAAATATGAGCACTGATCAGACAACAAAAACATTTGTTCTCAAGGGGATTGGTGTTTCTCCGGGCATTGCCATAGGCCGTTGTTACCGTTTTGATCCTTTGGACAGTCAGATATCATTTTATAAACTCAAAGATGAAGCCTTGATCCCGAAAGAAGTTCAGCGTTTTAAAAATGCGCTGAAGGATTCGGAAAAGCAACTGCTGGAGATTCAAAATAAATTAAAAAAAACAAAGATTACAGAACCCGTTTATATCATCGATGTTCATATCCTTCTTTTAAAAGATAAAATATTTACGAATCGCACCGTCAAATATATACGCGAACAGAGCGTTAATGCCGAGTGGGCGCTGCGCATGACCTTGGATCATTATAAACAAATATTCGAGGGAGTAGAAGACGATTATATCAGCAGCCGTGTGAGTGACGTACAATATGTTGTGCAAAGGATTCTGCGCAATTTGTCCGGTGAAAAACATGAAACCATCTGGGAGACAGGGAACAACGGTGTGATTGTTGTTTCCCGCGATATATCTCCGGCTGATACCGCTCAGATGAAATTGGATAAAGTTCTCGGTTTTGCCACGGATAGCGGAGGACGTACCTCGCATACGGCCATTGTGGCCCGTTCCCTGGAATTGCCGGCTGTCGTGGGGTTGGACGATATCACGCGCTTTGTTCATACGGATGATCAGGTCATTGTTGACGGAACAGCCGGTATGGTGGTGATCAATCCCTATCCCGACATGCTCAAGCGATATGAAGAAAAGAAGCGCCATCATGACGCCGCGAACGACGAATATCTTAAATTCGGTAAGCTGCCTGCCCGGACACTTGATCATTATCAAGTCCAGGTCGGATGTAACATTGAATTTATCGAGGAAATTCCATCGGCCATAGCTCACGGCGCGGAAAATATAGGTTTGTACCGGACGGAATTTCTTTATATTTACCGGGAAGATTTGCCGACGGAAGACGATCATTTTAACAATTATCGTCAGGTTGTTACCGACAAGAACTTGGCATGGTCGACGATCAGGACTTTTGATTTAGGTGGCGATAAGTTTGCCAATTATCAGAAACAAACCAAGGAAATGAATCCGCAGATGGGGATGCGAGCGATTCGTTTTTGTCTGAAGGAAGTGGATATATTCAAAACGCAGTTAAGAGCCATCTGGCGCGCCAGCGCTCTGGGAAGAACAAAAATTCTTTTCCCGATGATTTCCAGCGTGGAAGAAATTCGGGAAGCAAAAATATTGCTGGAAGAAGCGCGTTTGGAACTTGTTGAAGAAGGAATAAAGATTCCTGCCAAAATTGAAATTGGCGCGATGATTGAAGTGCCGTCCGCTGTTGTCATTGCAGACAAACTGGCGCGTGAAGTCGATTTTTTCAGCATTGGCACGAATGATTTGATTCAATATTCTCTGGCGATTGACAGGTCTAACGAGCGTCTGAGCTATATGTATGAACCGTTGCATCCGGCTGTTTTACGGATGATAAAAAATGTGGTGGACGCGGCGCATCAAGCGAAAATACACGTGGCCATGTGCGGCGAAATGGCCGGGGATCCTCTCTGCATGCTGATTCTTCTGGGAATGGAACTTGATGAATTAAGCATGAATCATCTGGCCATCCCCCGCATCAAAAAAATAATACGGGAGTCTACGCTCGAAGAATCAAAAACCGTGTTAAAAAAAGCTCTTTCATTCAATACAGCGTCAGAAGTGCGATCTTATGTTAATGATTATATGTTGAAAAGGTTTCAGGATGAATTCATCGTTGAGGAATAAACTTTATCGTCATATTGCTCAGTAATCTTAATGCGGAGAAAATCGCCAATGAACGAAAACAAGGATTCGGCAAAATCCCGGTTGGAAAAACAATATTATTCCGGACATCTTTATGATGAGCAGAATTTCCTGCAATTCAGATTGGCCAAGACATTTCTCTCCCGCGTTTCGATGGCTGATGAATATATCGAGCCCCTGAAGAAACTCGCTGTCGAGGGTGTGGTTGTTTATGCGTTAAATCAGAGAAGCGAATTGAACAGTTTGATCCTCTATGAGCTGTTTAAACGCAAGGAAATCCCCATCCCCGTTTATTGTCATGGCATGAACATGTCATTCTGGCATCCTCTGCCGCAGATGCTGAAATTCTTCTGGTCTTCTTTTTGGCGTCGCTTGGGAAGGGAAAATAAAGCCTGGCAGGGCAAACTGGCTTATATTCAAAAAACAATTCAGAAAAAAAGGAGCATTGTCATTCATCTGGGAGAATCGGAATTCATAGAGAACAAATCCGCGGAAAGCGCGATGACAACCCTGCTGGATGTTCAGCGAGAAGTTGATTTTCCGATCTTCGTGGTGCCCATCCTGGTCTCTTACGGGCGCAGACGTGAAAAAGAAGAAGAAAGTTTTTTTAATATTCTGTTCGGACAGACCGAACATACGGGTGCCTGGCGACGGTTTATTACATTTGCGCGTTATTCCAGCAGCGCTTTTGTCATTCCGGCGGAACCGGTCAAGTTATCCGAATATTTAAATACAACAAAAAGCGTTTCTCCGGATGCAATGGTTCGTGAACTGCGCGGTGAACTGATCGACCGTATTGATAAGGAGAAGACGGCCATTGTCGGACCGGTGCTAAAATCACGTGAAGAGCTCATCGGAATGATTCTGAGCGATGAATCGATAAAAAAATTTGTTACTGAATACGCCGAAAAAGAAAAAAAAGACAAAATAAAAATTAAAAAAGAAGCGCGCCGTTATCTTTATGAGATTGCCGCTGATTACAGCGATACCTTCATCGCCATATGGAAAAAAGTTCTCGGTTGGTTGTGGAACGATATTTATGACGGATTATCAATTGATAAAGAAGGTTTGACCAAGATAAGAAATATTTCCAAAAACATGCCTTTTGTCATTATTCCCTGTCATCGAAGTCACATTGATTACCTGTTAATTCATTATGTTTTTTATACCAATAATATTCAATTGCCGTTCATCGCCGCCGGAAGTAATTTGTCGTTCTTTCCGATGGGTTATATTTTCCGTAAATCCGGCGCGTTTTTTCTGCGGAGAAGTTTCAGGGGGAATAAAGTTTATTCCGAAGTATTCAGCAAATATTTAGCGACCCTGTTAAAAGAAGGATTGCCGCTGGAATTTTTCATTGAAGGCGGACGAAGCCGAACGGGGAAAATGGTAGTGCCAAAGTATGGTCTTCTTTCTATGGTCATTCAGGCGTATCAGGAAAAATATTGCGATGATTTAGCCATGATACCTGTTTACATCGGATACGACCGGGTCATCGAGGAAAAGTCCTATCTTAAAGAACTGGCCGGTGAGTCTAAAACTCCCGAAAACACAGCGGAGATCATCAAAACCGGTAAAATACTGACTAAAAGATTTGGCCGCGTTTATGTCAATATCGGCGAACCGATGATTATGAAGGACTACCTGGCGTCGCAGGATAAACCGATAGAACAAATGTCGCTGGAAGAAAGACAAAGTTTATATCGAAAAATCGGCTATGAATTAGTCCTGGAAATTAATAAAGTTGCTGTTGTCACGCCTTTTTCGTTGATTGCCGCTGTTATCCTGAGCCATGACCGCAGAGGAATATCTCATAATGAACTGCTCGATAATTTAAACGAATTTTATGAATATCTTTCTGTTAAGAAGGTAAAATTTGCAGAAACATTTGCCAACCGTGAAAAAGCAATAAACGAAGCCATCAATATGTTTGTCCAGCAGGGATTTATATCAAAAATTGAGGCGGAAGAAGACGAAGCCGAAGAAATGCAGGAAGTGGTTTACTCCTTAAAAGAAGAAAAAAGACTGAACCTGGAATATTACAAAAATAACATTCTGCATTTCTTTATTCCTTTATGTTTTGTTGCCACGTCCATGATTAAGAGTAATGAAGATTTAATATCGTTGCAACGTATCATGGGAGATTTTAAGTTTCTTAAAAAAATTCTCTGGAATGAATTTATTTTTGATGAATACAAGGATGACGCTGAAGAGGTGAATGAAGTCCTTGCTTATCTGCACGAAAGAAAAATGATTTCCTCCGTGGAGAAAGATGAGCAGGTATTCATTGAAATTAAAGGCAAAGGCACTAAAAAACTGAAACCTTTTGCCGATTTGATTCACAATTATCTTGAATCATCCTGGATAGTCATCAGAGCTTGTTTATATCTGAAGAAAAATCCGTTGAACAAGAAAGATTGGCTGAAAAAGATCATGACATTAGGCGATAGAATGTACCGGAAGGGCGAAGTGCTCCGGAGAGAAGCTCTTTCTCAGGCTAATTACACCAATGTAATTTTATTTCTTGAAGACGCAGAACTGATCATGACTGTAAAAGATGAAAAAGCAGATAAAAAAGAAATTTTATATGCTCTGACCGAAAATCGCGCGGAAATGGAAGTCCTGCGCCGCCGTCTTTTCAGATTTCTATAAATCCCTAAACCGTTATTCCCTTTGTCAAATGAACTCAGTGAAAAAAGACAGGAACACCAAACTTTTTCTGCATTTGAAAAAATGGCTGGAAAAAGCGGTGCTCGACTACAAAATGATTGCGGAAGGTGACCGCCTTCTAATAGGCGTTTCCGGCGGAGCGGACAGTCTGGCCCTGCTGGATTTACTGGACTCGCCGATGCTTTTCATTCCGAAATTTTCTTTCATCGCCGTCAACATCGACATGGGGTTCGATCCCACCTATAAAAAATACGACAGACTGGAAAAATACTTTCAGAAAAATAATTATCCGTACGTGATGGAAAAGACCGATATCGGCAATGTGGCGCATTCCGATGTGAATAAAAAGAATCCCTGTTTTCTGTGTTCCCGGTTGAGACGAAAAAGAATATTTGAGATAGCCGACGCCGAAAGCTGTAACAAAATAGCTTTTGCCCATCATCGCGATGATATCATTGAAACGCTGCTGATTAATATGTTCTATGGGCGGGAAATCAGCACCATGGTGCCGAATCAGAGCATTTTTGGCGGTAAACTGCACATCATCCGTCCGCTGGTTTATCTGAGCGAGGAGCTGGTGAAGAAATACAGCAGGGAACGCCGATTTCCCGTTTTGAAAAATGACTGCCCGACAAGCAAAACATCGAAGAGGGTGTATATCAAGAACCTCCTCAATAAACTGGAACGGGACAACAAGGAAATCCGCGATAACATTTACAAGGCCATGAGCCACGTCAAACCGGATTACCTAGTGAGCCAAGTCAAGAACGAACGAAGTGAATAACCTAAAGGTCACTATAGGTTCGAGACGTAAGGCGTAGTGAAACTCCAATTCCGAAAGTGTAACGTATCGGAATTGGCAAGTTGAACTATCCAATAGTTGGAAACTATCCCAGGAGCGAATGCGACGAGGGATTTGCTGCCACAAAAAAAGTGAAAAGAGAATGGTGAATAGTGAATGGTGTATGGTAGATAGTCTAAAGAAAAAAATATAGCTTTACTTGTTATTTCATGTAAAATTGCATTATGGCGAAAAAAAATACAGCACAAAAACTGATTGCGTCCAATAAAATGGCGCGGGTGAATTATGAAATAGGCGATATTTACGAAGCGGGTCTGGTGCTGACCGGCACGGAAGTCAAATCGTTGCGCGCCGGCAAGGCCAATCTCAAGGACAGTTACGCCGTCGTCAAGGACAATGAAGTCTATATCAAGGAAATGCACATCAGTCCCTACGATTTCGGAAACCGCTCCAATCATAATCCGCTCAGAACCCGCAAGCTGCTTTTGCATAAACGCGAAATCAAAAAACTCTACGGGAAATCGCGCGAAAAAGGGTTGTCGCTGATTCCCCTGAAATTATATTTTAAAGACGGCAAGGTCAAAGTGGAAATCGGCATCGGCAAGGGCAAGAAACTTTATGACCGCCGTCAGGATATCAAGCAGCGCGAAGAAAAACGCTCACTATCCCGCGATTTCAAATCCAGGCAGATAAAAGTCTGATTAAACCACATAAACAATAATATAAAACTTTAAGGCTTAACAGAAGGATTTTTACCCAGATTCATCAGCAAAGCAAGATTCAGCCTGTTGCCGGTTTTTGTCTTCTCATAAATGGACGTCAGATGAGCCTTAACGGTTCTTTCCGTTATTTTTAGATTAGCAGCGATTTCCAGATTTGACTGTCCACGGGCGACAAGTTCAGCAATTTTACGCTGTGATTTAGTCAATTTTGCCACCAGTAAAAAAGCATCATCTTTTTTGTCTTCTTCTTTTGCGTGATGAGCGGTATCCATGATGAGCCGCTGGATAATTTTTTGTCCAAGCCATACCCCTCCATTGGCAATAACGCGCAATGCTTCAATCAGGCGGGGTGGGGAAATATACGTGTTTCCGTAGCCAACGATACCCAACCTCAGAAATGTCATGGCCTCATCTTCATCCGGACGGTCTGATAGAAGAAAAAATCTGACCATAGGCAATGTTTTGATAAGGCGGGCAAAAGCCGGTAT
This sequence comes from Syntrophaceae bacterium UBA6255, assembly GCA_002441205.1. Taxonomy (GTDB): domain Bacteria; phylum Desulfobacterota; class Syntrophia; order Syntrophales; family Smithellaceae; genus Smithella. The sequence continues at coordinate 10,501 of DJVN01000184.1, forward strand.
GTCTATCATCGTTCGATGTAAAAGAATGACATCGAATTTTTTGGTGACATGCATTTTATTCAATTCGGAGAGAGACTGAACTTGTTTGGTTTCGTAATATCCATTTAGATAGTCTGCCCACCGCGTCAAAACGCTACTATTCGCACTACTTAAAAGAATAGCCATAGGATGCTTCGTTATTTGGTTTACAATAAGACCAGATGACATACTCTTTTTTAACGCTCTCGTAAAGCCATATATCGCGCTTTCAGAACAGGTTTCAGAATGTAAGAAAGAACGGTTTTCTTGCCGGTAAGAATGTCCACGGTTGCAACCATGCCCGGCATGATGGGCAGGGGATGATCCGTTGTGCCTAAATAAGTTTTATCAGTCCTTAATCGGACAAGAAAAAAACTGTTTCCCTTGTCATCGGTGATGCTGTCCGCGCCGACATGCTCCAATTCCGCAGTAAGACTGCCATAGATTGTGTAGTCATACGCAGTGAATTTAATCGTGGCTTTTTGCGCCGGGCGAAGAAAAGCAATGTCTGCAGGTTTGATCTTGGCTTCCACGACCAGATTTCCATGCATGGGCACAATTTCGACGAGATCCATTCCCGGTTGAACAACGCCTCCCACCGTTTTGACCATTACACGGTTCACGATTCCATCGACAGGAGAACGTATGGAAGTTCTATCCAATCTGTCCTTTAAAGCAAGAGACGAACTGGCGCTTTCATCAAGTTCCCGAAGCACTTCATTGGATTCGGCGTTTGATTTATTTCTGAAATTCAAAGTCAGTTCATTCATGGCAATCTGACTTTCCTGAAGTTTAGATTGAGCTCGGGGAATTTCCTCGCGGATACGTTCAATGTCTCCTTCCATTTGGCTTGCCTGACGCTCAAGTTGGAGAACTTCCACATCGGACGCAGCGCCCTTTTTTACCAAAGGCTTGATCATGCCGATTTCTTTTTGCAGAAGAGAGTACGTTCTGTTTAACTCAACAAGCTTCACCTCCAGCTCTTTCAATTCCTGCGTTCTCTGATTAATCTGCTGGCGTTTTATTTCAGAGCCTGAACTCAGTTCCATTCTTCTGGATTGAAACAATTGGCGTTCCCGGGCGGCAATATCCGGTCTCTCTTTGTCAACATCTCCGGGAATGACCAGAGCGGTTCCCGTTGCCTCGGCTCTCAAGCGGGCAGCTTTTGCTTTGTCGGAAAGATACTTGGCCCGGTTCTCTTCAAATGATGAAGAAAATCGGGTTGGATCCATCTTGAGAAGCAGTTGATCCTTTTTAACGTTATCTCCGACATTCACGAGAATTTCCGAAATGATTCCCCCTTCGAGATTTTGCACAACCTGAACATGGCTTGATGGAACAACTTTACCTTCACCCCGGGTTACCTCTTCTAATTCAGAGAAAGACGCCCAAATTATGAAAATGACCAATAGGATTAACGTCGTCCAAATGATCAGTCTGCCACCTTGGGGAGTTTGAGATAGAATCGAAGCCCGCACATCAGTGGTAAAGTCGACTTCTTCTTCGGGGAGTCTCCGGAATAACTGGTTAATTTTGAAATTATTTCTTATATGTTTAAAATCAATCTTATCCGAATCAGGCAAATCCTTGAATGCCTGAAAAAATTGATTATTTTTAAAAAGTTCAATCAGCTTGTTTAACATAGGCTTCCCCCGCTATAAATTCAACTGTCCTTTTCTCATTGCCTCGAGAACAAAGTTTTTGGGTCCGTCGGCAATAATGGATCCGTTATCCAGGACGATAAGACGATTGACCATGTCCAGAAGTGAAGCCCTATGGGTTATTAATACAACAGTCTTCTCTTTTACTGTTTGGGCGAGATATCCTTTCAGTCTTATTTCCGACCGATTGTCCATATTGCTGGTTGGTTCATCGAGCACTAACACAGGTGGATCGAGTAAAAGCGCGCGCGCCATAGCGACACTCTGCCGCTGACCACCGGAAAGACCCCGTCCGAATTCTTCTACTCTCATATCAAATCCGGAGGGATGTTTTTTTACAAATTCGCTTACTCCGGCCGTTTCCGCCGCCATGAGCACATTTTGGTCATCTATGTCATTCACGCCCATGGTGATATTGTCACGCAACGTTCCTTGAAAAAGAGTGATGTCCTGAGGGACATAACCGAGAAAATGACGTAGCTCCGCCGGATCGATCTGCCTGATATCGGTGCCATCCATTGTTACCATGCCGCTAATGGGCTCGTATAGTCCAAGCATTAATTTTCCCAGGGTTGTTTTACCCGATCCCACAGGACCAATAATACCCACCTTTTCTCCGGCTCCGATTTCCAGAGTGATGTTATTGAGAACTTTTACAGTTTGTCCGGGATAGGAAAATGTAAGATTTTTTACACCTATAACGCCGGAGAAACGCTTCCTGGCTAAAAATGTTTTGCCGGCAGGTCTTTCCACAGGCAGATTCATGATTTCATTAAGTGTTTTCAATGATTCCTTGGCATGATGGTATCGAGTTGCGAGGTTTACAACCTGCGTCATGGGAGCAATGACCTGCCGGGACAGAATCACTAAAGCGATAAGACCGCCTGAAGTTAGATCGCCCGAAGTAATCATATATACACCTGCAACAACAACGGCTACGGTCATAAGATTTTGCACAAAATAAGAAACATCCTGAACGGAAGATGAGATCATGCGTGATTTATTACCCCATTTTGAAATGTAACTGACCGCTTCTTCCCATGCTCTTTGAATTTGACCTTCCGCGCCAAGCATCTTTATTGTTTCAAGGCCGGCAATGCCCTCAACGAGAATCGCATTCTTTTGTGCTGAGGCTTTCACTGTTTTCTCAACAACTCTTTGCAGCGGAGCCTGTACGAAGTATGCATAAGTAATTAATGTGGCGATTGTTATGACATGAATCAAAACAATATAACTGCCTATCCACCAGACAACAAACAAACCCAGAATCGTGAATGGCAGATCGATTACTGCGGTGATCGAAAAGGACGTAATGAAATCACGGATGCCTTCAAATTCCTGCAGGTTCCTGGTAAATGAACCGGTTGATTGAGGACGGGATTCCATCTTCAGATTAAGAACTCTTTGCAGGAGCATTGCGGAAATTTTCAGATTGGTTTTTTTTGCGGCTTCATCGATGAAATAACTCCTCAGAGCCCTCATCACGACCGCAAACAAGTATATTATTAATACACCAATTGATAAAACCCAGAGGGTTTCCGTCGCATTGTTCGGAATGACCCTGTCATAAACGTTCAGGACATAAAAAATGCCTACAAGACCGAAAACATTGATGAGAAAAGCGGCCAGAAATACATCACGGTAAACGCGCCATGATTCCAGAATGGTTCCCCAAAACCAGTGTTGCGATGTGCCTCGCTGATCATCGGCAACGGATTTTTTTTCTGTGAGGTATTTAGGACGAACAAAAATTGCATAGCCGCTATAAAGCTTTTCCAGCTCATTTCTGGCAATAACTTTTTCGCCGCTGCCGCTTTGAGGAATAATTATTTTATATTCATTGAGAGTCGTGTTTTTTTCAACCAAAATGCAAGCCTGACGATCATGCAGCAGCAATATGGCTGGCAACTGAACAGATGCTATTTCATCCAGAGATTTACCCAGTGTGCGCGAAGATAAATCGGCTCGATTCGCCGCACGGATAAACAGCTCTACCGTGAGACGATTTTGAACAAGGGGTAATCCGGCAATCAAACTTGTTTTAGACGTGTTGCGGCCATAAATTCTGGCTAGAATGACCAGGCAGTCCAAAAGAGGATCTTCGTGTATATCTTGATTTTCGGAGATATTCCAGTCATTGATAATGATGTTTTCTTTGTCGTTTGACATAAATCACTCTAAGAGATTAAAATTAATTAGCACTTTATTGTGAGACTCAAATTTCAAAAACGAAGTATATAAACTAAAGGACACGGATTGAAATTTGCAACTCGACTTATCCTGCGCAAGCATGGGTATACTAATACTCCGCCCCTTGGGGCGGAATTAGGGTCCAGAGCTTGCCCTGGGGTTCATACCCGTGATTTTTCAATGGGTGTGTGACATTGCACCTCATTTGTAATTTACACATTTTATTAAAAAAAGTATACATATTTTAAAAAATGTTATAATAAAAAAAAGAAGTCAATATTTAGATTTAATTAATAAAAAAAGCAAGCAGCAGTGTATTTATAAAAAATTTTTGTGCAAAATTTTTTTCAGTTACCTGGAAGGCTTGAGATTTCTTTTATTTTAGGATATTAGCATATGCCATTTATCGAGCGTTCATCTGATGGGAAAATTCTTGGATTGAGGACGATCGCCGGACCGAATTCAACAGAAGAAAAATCAATTACGGATGAAGAAGTGCTTGAATTCCTCAAAGATAATCTTGATAATAAATTTCTCAAAAGTTTACTGGCTCATTCTGATGCCGGGTTAATTCGTCTTCTTGAAGATCTCATCGCATTGTTGACGAAAAAAAACATTATACTGTTTACGGAGCTACCGGAAAAAGCACAGGCAAAAATCATTGAGCGCGAACAAATACGGGAGAAAATGTCCTCCGACAACATCATCGTCGAAGATATTCTATAATCGAAATCTGCACGTTCAGGTATGATTAATAAAAAAATCTTTAAACTCTTTGTTTGACAAACGAACTGTAAGTGTTTATATTATAAACAAAATAAATATTAAGGGGGCGTCACGGTTTCGACGGGGACATTTGAAGTTGTAGAAGCGTGCCGAGGTTCCTACAGGCCTCGTTAAACAGGTAGGAAACATATAATCGCAGACAACTACGATTACGCTTTAGCCGCTTAAGACGGCTAACGTTCCACCCGGTTTTCCTGTTGGCCGGACTGGAACGTCATTCAGACAGGATAGCCAAACTTCTTGCCTGGGGGAGGGCGGCGAACTCTTACAGGATAGCGCGGGGCGATCCGGCCTTAGGGAGCAAACCAGCGTGAAGGTTCTAAAACGAAGGCTACGCACGTAGAAGCTCCAGCGGAAGGTTTTCGGACGCGGGT
>DJVN01000194.1:0-18019 GCA_002441205.1 Syntrophaceae bacterium UBA6255
GAATCGCGATCGGCACGACTGGAACATCGGCTTCAACCGCCGTTTCAAAGGCTCCCAGATGAAACGGACGAAGACCCGGTATGCGGGTAAAGGTTCCTTCCGCAAAAAACAGCAGGCTGCGGCCCTGGCGTGCGGTGGACTTGACGCGACGCGCATCTTCAACACTCTTCTGTCTGTCAAGCCGCTCCACAAATTCCGCCTGTATGCGTTTAAGAAAAACACGCGCCAGACGACTTTTTTTTAATTCGGCCTTGGCCACAAAACTGAATTCCGCAGGCAATACGGCAACCATCAAAAAGTTGTCCAGGTAACTGGCATGGTTGGCCACAAGTACACATGGAGCCGTCTTGGGCAGATTTTCCGTTCCCTGAACAATCAACGGAGTGAAAGACGCTCTCGCCAGAAATTTTGCCACTTTTCTCATGAAGATCCAGCGCCAGGAAAGATTCGGCAGCGTTACAACCGCCAGCCAGGTCACGGGAGCGAGGATTAAAAAAATCAACCAGCAGTAGGTGGCGTAAAAAGCGCTTTGCAAGCCATGCCAAATGCGTTTTAATTCCGGCAGTATTCCGGCAGCGGAAATGCGAACTATCTGCCACCATGTTCCTTTATATTCTTTGCCGATCCTGCCACTGTCAAAGAGCGCGCGATTGCTGGCCCGTCGAATTTTGCCACTGGATGTCTTCAGAACTGTTCCCGTCGGCGCCAATACGATTTCATCCGCCGGAGTTCCCGCCAGATCCATCGCGATGGTGTTAATTTGCTCTCTCAGGGCATTGAGCTTTTCCGGAGTCTCTTCCCGGGTTTCGGCCATGACCACCAGCTTTTCCGTTTGATTGGCAGTGTCTTTTGTCGCGAAAACGACGACATTGCCTTTTCTGATGCCCGCCACGTTGCCGATCGCTTCTTCCAGCTCTTGCGGATAGATGTTTCGACCCGCTCGGATGATAATGTCTTTCTTGCGTCCCGTGATAAAGATATCACCGCCCGCGATATAGGCCATGTCTCCTGAATCAAGCCATTCGCCTTTAAAGAGTTTCTTTGTATCTTCAATATTTTGATAATAGCCGGCCGTCGCCGATGGTCCGCGAAAATGAAGTTTTCCTTCATATCGTTCCGGCAATTCCCGTCCGGCGTTATCGACAATGCGCACTTCATGACCTGTCAATGGACGGCCGCACGCAACAAAACGTAAAACCTTCTCATCAGAGCCAGTTGACGGATCGGCATACCCCGTATTTACAAAAACATCCCTGTTAATCTTATCAATAAAAGGGCCGCGATCAAGCGGCGGAAAGGAAAGCCCGACCGAACATTCCGCCAAACCGTAAACAGGCATCATGGTCTCTCGCTTAAATCCATATTTTTTAAATTGACGGCAGAAATTCTCTACGGTTTCGGGGCTGACCGGCTCGGCGCCATTGCAGGCAATCCTCCAGGAGGACAGATCAAGGCCTTGAAGATCATCATCCGTCAGTCTTTTCAGACATAATTCGTAGGCGAAATTAGGAGCGGCGGAAATAGTGCCCCGGTAGCGATGAATGGCCCGAAGCCAGCGTTGCGGCCGCGAGATAAAACTAAGCGGAGACATCACGACCAGTACGACGGCATAATATAAACTGCTGAACCACGCTCCAATAAGACCCATGTCATGATAGAGGGGCAGCCAGCTGACGATGACATCCGTTGAGTGTAGCCGCACCATTTCACCCATCGCACGGACATTGGCCAGAAGATTTGCGTGAGTGAGCATTACCCCTTTGGGATTGCCGGTACTGCCGGAGGTATACTGCAGAAAGGCCAGATCCTTTTCGGCCGGATTGAATTTTTGATAGGCTGTTTTGCCCGGTGTCAGTTCCTGAAAAGTCGCCAGAGTGCGCATACTGTCCACCTGCGTTCTGAGTGCTTGCGCAAATCGTTTGGCTTCAGGAATTATCACCATCATCTTTGCCCTGCAGTTATTGAGCATAGCAACATGACGCCGTAAATGGTCTTCAAGCTGGTTCAGGCGAAACGGCGGATAGATCGGAACGGGTATGCCTCCCGCCAGTAAGATACCCAGAAAAGTAAAAAAGTATTCCCGGCTTGTCGGCAGCATGATGGACACACAATCTCCCGGGAACAGTCCTTTTTCCTGTAGACCGGCTGCAACTGCCTGAGCGCCGTCACCCAACTGACGGTAAGTGATGGTTTCTCCTTCTCCATCGTCGCTGTATAAACGGATGTGGATTCTGGCCGGATGGTTTTTGAGATGCCAGGTTAAAACATCAACCAGCGTTTTGGCGCTGCGCGGCAGGTCATAAGTTTCGGCCATGACCGGCGCTTGGGTTTCCGCGAAGGTGAACGATGCGAGGGAAGGACCGGCCTTGATGATTTTCTGCCACAAATCGCGGGGAGTTTCCGCGTCGATAAATATTTTTTCCTCAAAAGTGGTGTTTAGACTTTTTTCCATACGCGTCAGAAGTTCTACCCGGGCCAGACTGTCCAAGCCCAAATCTTTGGACAGCAAACTGTCCTGCTGGATTTTTCTGGTTTTCGGCCATGAAGGATGCAGCTCCGCAACCAGTTCTCTGATATTTTTAAGCAGAACATCCATGGAATTGCCGGCATCAATGTCTATTTTATTTTCTTCCATAAAATTATCTTCTTCCTGATTAAGATAATCATTGATATATTTTTTTAAACAACAGGGACAAAGCCGAAAGTACATTAAACCGGATTTTGTAATCCACCCGTTCCTGATTAATCTCCGGCATGTTTTCGGGCGAACATCTTGCCCCTTTCTTCATCGACGAAAAGAACGATAATTACGGATATCAGGAAAAAGATCGAACAGATAAGAATCGCTTTTTGCAAACCCAGCAGGGTCTGTAATAAACCCAATCCCATCAATCCGACAATGGCCGAAAGGCGTCCGGTAAAACTCCAGAGGCCGAAGAATTCGCCAGCCTTTGTATCCGGCGAAAAAAGTCCCACCATAGTGCGGCAGGCGGATTGGGTGGATCCCAGCCCCAGTCCGGCAATCGATCCGGTGACCAGATAAACATGTTCCTCCAGAAAGGAAGCGCCGGTTACACTGTTCACAAAGGCCGTGACCTGAGCGACGCCGTAAATCAGGCTCACGGTCACGACCCAAAGCATGAGGGTCAGGATAAAGGTTTGCTTGGCTTTCCATTTGTCCTGAAGAATGCCGAAAAGCAGAGCGCCCCCGGCAGCTGTAAACTGCGTTATGACGAACATTAATATCTGTGTTGTCGTTGACCATTTTACGACCTGATCTCCGTAAATAAAGGCGAAAGAAATAACAATGGACAAACCGGAATAAGCAAAAAAGAAAGATGCCAGCAGAACCATCAGATCTCTGTAATCCCGAATATCGATAAAAGTTTTTTTCAATCTTTTCATTCCAACGACAAAATAATTTTTATTTTTGGGCAACGGTCTGGAAACCGTGCGGTCCTTTACCCATAAAAACGTAGGAATAGCGGCTATCAGAAAAAATAATCCGGTCACCGGCCCCACCCATCGTAGATTCGTGAAATTATCGATGGTGTATACATCGGCATGAAAACCAAAGATGACTATGGCTGTGGAGATTAGTCCGCCAAAGTAGCCCAGCCCCCAGGCGTATCCCGAAATTTTACCCAGATCCTCGGGGGGACCCAGCCCAGGAAGAAAACTCGAAACAAAAGATTCGCTGTATGAAAAACCGATATTAGATAGAACAATCAGCAGCATAGCCAGTAAAATGTCTCCGGGATGGACAAAATAAAGAGCCGCAGTGGCCATGACGGTTATTATATAGCTGCCGAAAAGAAATTTCTTTTTTGCGCCGGTATAATCCATTATTGCCCCGAAAAAAGGAATCGAAAGAATCACCATCAGATAGCTGATGGAGAGGGCAGTGCTCCAAAGAAGATTTCCCAGTCGGTATTCAGGGCCGTCTCCGACAATGATTCGGGGGAAGATGATACAGAAGACAACAGTGATAATGACGGTCGTATACGAGGAGTTGGCAAAATCAAACATCGCCCAACCGAACAGTTCTCTTTTAGAAGCCCTTTTGATTTCTGCCATGGATTCACCGGTCTAATCAATCTGCTGTTTTGGGTTTAGGATGTCACTGATTATAATTACTAAAGATTAATTTTTTTGTGGATTAAGTATTATTAACTCAATAGCAGAAAGAAATGCTCATGCCTTTTAACGGCAAAATCCATTTCCTTTTGCCCAATCCAACCCTTTACACACTCCCATTTTACAGGCTTTTTGAACGTCCCGGCAGCCTAAATTTTTATTGCCCATCAGGATATAAGCCATGCCCCGATTGACATAAGTGACGACGAAATCAGGCTTCAGGCGTGTACTTTCATTAAAATCTTCGATGGCGCGTTGGAACTGATTGAGCTTAGCGTAGGCCACTCCTCTGTTGTTATATGCGATGGCATAATCCGGTTGGAGTTTGATGGCTTCGTTCAAATATCTGATAGCGGTTTTTGGATCATTATCCATTAAGGTTTCTGCTTTTTTAAACCAATCCAATGCCGTTTCATTTCTTTCCGAGCAGGAACCAATAAAAATCAATATAATAAAAAAGGAGAAGATAATCAGATTACGCATAGTTTTTATCTTTCGGATGTTATTTGTTCTTTCTTGGACGTATCCCCGCTATGGCACGCTATATTTTTAAGTTTTTCATTAATGGAATTCGGAACGATGTCATGCCATGTGCCGTTAATTTCCGGTATAGAAAGAAGCTCATGATCTTTTTCATCATAAATATTCATAGAAGCGATTCTATATTTTCCGTTTGCGCAGTCAAATTCCAACAATATAGATTCCTGATTCAAGACGTCAGGGTTTTCCGGCGCTTTATCTTTTCTTTTCAGCATTGAAAAAGCATCCGCTTTGCCCTGTTCATTGTATATGGTTACCGTCCATACCCGGCTGATATGGTCATTTATTTTTTTTATGCTGCTTATATCATAGTATCCAGTCCCTCTGGGGAGTAATCCTCTGAACCCCCACTGAGCTGCCCATGTCTGATTGTTGAAAGACAGGGATATTAACAACAAAATCATAAAATAAAAAACCCTTGCTCTCAATATTTTACACCTTGCAATAACCAAATCAGGAATTTGAAACATCATACAACATTATTAATTATTTTTAAAAGAGGAAATCGAACGGATCCGTGATAAAATTCAACATGAAGAAATTAACCGTCGTGTTTCCGTGATATTCGTTGGTAAAAAAAGCCCGCACCAAGAGGAACGGGCTTTTTAAAACGCACGGATGTTTTTTGTTTAGAAATGGTTCCCTTTGTTCATTTCAATCCGGCTGCTTTGCGGAGCGCATCCACACGGTCGGTTTTTTCCCAGGGGAATCCCGCGCGGCCGAAATGACCATAGTTACAGCACTTGCGATAGCTCCAGCCTTTGGGTGTTGTCAGTCCCAGATCTTTGATCATCATAGCCGGACGGAAATCAAAAATATCCCCTTCCATGAGAATTTTCTCAATCCTATTTTCAGGAATGACAGCCGTGCCATAGGTGCAGACGTTGATGCTGAGCGGCTTGGCAACACCAATCGCATAGGCAATCTGAATTTCGCATTTATCGGCGAGTCTCGCCGCTACAATATTTTTGGCGGCGTAACGGGCGTAGTAAGCGGCCGAACGATCCACTTTCGAAGGGTCTTTGCCGGAGAAAGCGCCGCCGCCGTGCGATCCGACACCGCCGTAAGAATCGACGATAATTTTACGTCCGGTAACGCCGGAATCGCCGCTGGGGCCGCCAATGACGAACCTGCCCGTGGGATTGATAAAGAACTCGGTCTTGTTGGTGAGCATGCCTGTCTTGTCGAGAACCTGATGTGCCACCTCGATCAGATCTTTACGGATTCTTCTCAAGGGAACATCGTGGGTCTGATGGGAAATGACAACGGTGGTGATTTTAACGGCTTTTCCATCCTCGTGTAAAACACTGACCTGCGATTTGGAATCCGGGCGAAGATATTCAATGGCTTTTGCCTTGCGCAGTTTGGTGAGTTCCTCCAGCAGGATATGCGCAAAATAAATGGGTGCGGGCATCATCTGCGGCGTGGCATAGGAGGCATAACCGAACATCATTCCCTGATCGCCGGCACCCTGATTTTCAGGCTTGTCACGGCTTACGCCCTGGTTGATGTCAGGCGACTGCCCGTGAATGGCGCTGACATAGTTGAAGGTGTCCCAGCTGAATCCCTCGCAGGGATCATCATAGCCGATATCCTTCACTACCTGACGGGCAATGGCCTGAGGATTTATTTTTGTCCAGTTCTTACAGGTTATTTCTCCCAGGTTGACGACGAGGTTCGGTCCCACGGCTGTTTCACAACCGACGTGGGCGTTTTTATCTTCTGCCAGGCATGCGTCCAGAATTGCGTCGGAAATCTGATCGCATATTTTATCCGGATGACCTTCTGAAACCGACTCCGAGGTGTAAATGTGACGTGTGTGTAATTTACTCATTTGTTTTTTCCTCTCCTATGTAAATTTTTAAAATTTTTCCAAAGACAAAAAAGCCCGCGCCAAAAGGCAACGGGCTCATTATTTTATTCACGCCAGCCTTTAGCACATTTTTAGAGCGGAGCAATTAACTTTTCTAAATCGCCGCTTTGACCTTAAATTACTCATTCATTAAATTTTGTCAACATATTTTTTAATGTCCTAAAATATTATTTTAAAAATCATTTTCGATTATAAAATTATCAAGTAATTACTTGTCTTTCTCCAGCTTTTCTTGAAACGTTAAGTAATCTTTGGCGGATTGCTTTGGATTTTCTATCATCGGCAAATGCCCGATACCTTTCATCATAATCACTTCAGAATGGGGCATCAGCTTGTGCAGAATATCCGCCGTGGCCGGATGAATAGCGCGATCCTGATCGCCGAAAACGATCAAGGTTGGTGTTTTGAGGTTTTTTACATAATTTTCTGCCGAATCAGCGGTTATTTCCTTGAATATGCGTTTCTCCAATTCATAATTTTTGATGCGTTCCTGAGCCATAACATTCAATATCGCGCGTGGAATAAAAGGATGATCGGCCATGGTAAACTTGAATATTTCGGCAAATTCATCTTCATTTTTGGCCAGAAGCGGATTTTTTCCTGTTGTGACGATGATTTCACGCAATTCACTTGGAGGCGCGCTCCAGATTCCACCCGGATCAAGCAGCCACAGGCTCTTGACCTCATCAGGATACAGAGCGGCATACATCATGGCAATGTGGCCGCCCATCGAACTTCCCCCCAGATGTAATTTGGTGATGCCCAGGGACTTAGCCAGCGTTCTGATTCTGGTCGCCTGAACCCCCGCTTTGTAGCTGGCATCCTGGGGATGGCTGGATTCGCCAAAACCGATATGGTCGGGTATGATGACCCTGTAATGCGGAGTCAAAAATCTGGCGACTCTGGTGAAATTGTCTTTATTGGCTCCGAATCCATGCAGGAGGATGAGCGGTTCGCCCTGGCCGCCTTCCAGATAAACATAATGCAGTTCTCCCGGCAGACTGATTTCCTTGAGTTCCAGGTCGGAACGCCAGCGTTCCGCATCCAGCGCCATTTTGGTAAATTTCTCCGGTGCCAGATAAAGAAATCCGCAGCTCGTTATGATACAAATAACAATAAAAAAAAGAACAGCTTTAACGACTCGCATTTTCCCCTCCCTGTTTACGTAAACTATTTATGTGTTTTTAGATTTAGGATGTCTCTTATATCAGTTATTACTGAATAGTAAAATAAATTCTTGATATGTTCAGGCGGATGTTGGTTGATCATCCGCTGTGTGCTTCAAGCTTCCCTTGTAAAGTTTGTATTCCAGCAGGCGGCATTCGATTTCGCCGTTATATAAAATGATGCGTTGTTGTGTTCTCAATCCCACTTTTTTAATCATGTCCAGATTGCCGGTGAAAATATAGCCGCGATAGCCGCCGCCGGTTTTTTTGAGGAAATCGCCGATGCCCTCATAAGTAGATTCCAGCTTTTTGATTTCTCTTTCACTCGTCCGGTTGGCTCCTGCATGTCTGTCTGATGATTTGCGAACAATGATTTTACGTTCCTGCGCGGATGTCTCTTTGTCTTTGCGAAAATATTTTGCCGCCGGTCTTGTATGATCAGCGCTCATGCGTTCACCATAGGGGGGATTTAAAATAATTATTCCACCGTCTTCCGGTACAGGAGTATTTTCATAAGAGCAGGTATTGAATTCAATCAAGTGATTAACTCCGGCAGTTTGCGCGTTTTGCATGGCCGCTACTGTCGCCGCTTTATCAATATCCGTAGCGATGATTTTTGCCGGCAATATTTTTTGGGCATTAGCTTTTGCTTTCTTGCGCAACTCCTGCCAGTAATCTTCGGGGAATTCTTTGATGAACATAAAACCGTAATTATTCCGCATCAGATTCGGCGCCCGATTTAAAGCGATAAAAGCGGCCTCAATGGCCAGCGTCCCGCTCCCGCACATGGGGTTGATAAAATTGCTTTCTCCCTTCCAGCCGGTAGCCAAAATCACTGCCGCCGCCAGTGTTTCCTGCATGGGCGCCCCAAGAGGAATCTTGCGGTATCCGCGCAACGATAATCGTTCGCCCGAAGTATCCAGATAAATAAGAGCCTGATTGTTCTTCCAGTAAACATGAACAACAGCCTTGTCCTTGTCCGGGCCGGAATCAGGCCGCCGGCCGTATTTATCGCGCATTCGATCCACAATGGCATCCTTGACCTTGACATTGACAAAGCGCGAATCGGTAATCAGCGGGTTGTCGGCAATCGAGGTAACGCAAATATATGCCGATTTGCCCCTATCGTGAAGAAGATTTTCCCAGGGGATGGAGTTTATTTTTCTATAGAGGTTTTCCGGCGTGTTGACTATGAGCTCATCTAATTGATAAAGCACCCGCTGGGCGGTGCGCAGGTGCAGATTGAAAATCATCGTATCCTGAAGAGTCCCTTCGGTTTGAACCGCCGTATCCAACTGCGTCAGAACTGGAAAATTCAGTGCTTCAATCTCCTCCTTTAAATAAGGCGAGACACCTTTAGGGCAGGTGACCAGTATTTTGCTTTTCTTTTGCCAGATGGACATGAATTTCTTTTAGCACAGCGTAATGCTTTTGATAAGGTGAAAAACAACGGAAATTAAAGAGGTGAGGGGAGATTTTTTGAGAAGGAAAACTTGACCACATTACTCCTTCTTCATTATTCCCGCGAAGGCGGGAATCCAGTTTTCTTTTTTCTTTTGTTATCGCCTCAAAAACTTATATTTCAAGACCTGACTCTATTATTCTATTATTTCCCCTATTATTTTTTTCCAGTCTGTATTGGAAATTTATTCTTATGTTTATCATAAAGCGATTTAATGATAAAGGAAACGGCAATATTTAGAAAAGAAAACGTTTTAATGGAAAAGAATCAAAAAATATTCTGGGGCTGGTACATTGTCGGCGGCGCTTTTCTGGTGATGGCGATCAATTACGGAGCGCGCTACTGCTTCGGTGTTTTTCTCAAGCCGATGGCGGCGGAGTTCGGCCTGTCTCGCTCGGTGATTTCGATGGCGGCTGCCATCAACATGCTCGTTTATTCTTTCTGCGCGATTTTTGTCGGTCGAATGCTGGATCGCATTGCGCCGCGCTGGATAATAACTGCGGGAGCATTAATTGCCGCTACCGGCTATGTCCTGACTGGATTTGTGCACACCCCTCTTGGTTTGTATATCAGCTACGGCTTGATGGTGGGTTTGGGTTCGGCCGGAATGGGCGTTGTCGCCTGCAGTTCTTCCGTGGGCAAATGGTTTGTCAAAAAGAGGGGACTGGCTTTAGGAATTGCTTCCATGGGAATAAGCCTGGGCACGGCACTGCTGACGCCGCTTTCCGGATATATTGTTATTATGTTCAACTGGCGGTTCGGCCTGATCGCTTTAAGTTTTATTATGTTGTTCATCGGAGTGTTTGTTTCTCAGACGCTGATGAGAAAAACAAATCCCGAAGCGTATGGACTTCTGCCGGACGGGGATAAAACATCGGTAAGTCTTCAATCAATTTTCCCGGCGGCGGTTCATAAAATCTCTACGATGACTCTTTTTAAGGATTCCCGTTTCTGGACGCTGGCCGTCTGTCAGGGCCTGGCGGTGATGATCAGCATGTCAGTTTTCGTGCATCAGGTGGCATATGCGACCGACAACGGCATTAACAAGATGGCCGCGGCCTCGTCTTTGGCCGCTGTCAGTATCACCGGATTCATGGGGCAGTTTTTATTCGGCTGGATAACGGACAGAATCAAAGACCCGAAATACGCTTCCTTTATAGGGATATCGTTTATGCTGGCGGGAACCTTACTCCTGATTAACGTTGAGAGCATTTTGCAACTCTACCTTGCCGCTTTGGTTTACGGATTTGGATACGGATCCCTTGCGCCCATGCTGCCGCTTTTGATCGCTGATCGTTTCGGCAGGCAGGTTATGGGATCTATTTACGGCCTTTTGACGTTTTTTATCGGAACCGGCGGCGCTGTCGGGCCGGTGCTGGGAGGATTCATCTACGATCATTTCGGTTCGTATCACTATCTCTGGCTGATCAATATTGTTGTGCTGATCGTTATTGCTATTGCTTTTTTAACGCTGAAAAAAGGAAAGCAATATGCCTGATGCTGGAATATCATTTTACGGCAACAGTTTTCAGCAGGCGTTTTTCAGTATTTGGATAATCACTTCTTTGGAATATCCTTCGTAAAACCAAACCTGAGAAAGGGCAAAGGCGTTTTCCGCAATCTTATCGATGTCATTTTTCGGAATGTTGGCCGCTTTCAAAGACACCGGGCTGCCGATGGATTCAAACCAGAGTTTCAGGCAGGCAATGCCCTTTTCCGCGACGGCTTTGGAGCCACGCCCCTTCATAGTAAATATTTCCCGCGCGAATTTAGCCAGTCTTTCGGTTTTTGTTTCCAGTGCCCAGGTCATCCAGGCGGGCAGAACAATGGACAACCCGGCGCCGTGAGGAATATCATAAATAGCGCTTAACGAATGTTCGATCATATGCGCGGGCATTTGTACTCTGCCCATGCCGGCAGTGGTTAATCCGTTGAAGCCGAGGATGGCGCTCCACATCATGTTGGCGCGGGCACTATAGTTGTCGGGTTCTTCCATGATAATATCCGTGCTCTCCATCACGGTTTTCATCAGCGATTCGACCAGTCTATCCTGTATGGGTGTTTTGAAAGCTGTATTGTTAAAGTATCCTTCCAGCATGTGCGTAATGACATCCACGGCGCTGTACGCGCTGTATCCGGGGCTTAATGAAAACAGAACGGTAGGATCAAGAATGGACACTTTCGGCTGAATAAACGGAGAAACGATGCAGTATTTCTGGCAGCCGTCCTCCTTGGTGAGAACGGCGCCGTTATTCATTTCCGAGGCGCTGGCCGAAACAGTCACAACCGTCAGGACGGGAAGGGCGCCTGTGACGGGTTGACTGAAAGTAAAGAGGTCCCATATATCATGACCCACCTTGACGCCTGCGGCGATTGCTTT
This sequence comes from Syntrophaceae bacterium UBA6255, assembly GCA_002441205.1. Taxonomy (GTDB): domain Bacteria; phylum Desulfobacterota; class Syntrophia; order Syntrophales; family Smithellaceae; genus Smithella. The sequence goes on from DJVN01000194.1 coordinate 11,559, forward strand.
GGCGGCGTCAATCACGCTTCCGCCTCCTACGGCCAGAACAACATCCACCTTTTCTTTTTGAGCCAGTGCAATGCCTTTTTGCACGTGGGAGAGAACCGGGTTGGATTTGACACCGGGAAAATCAACAAAATCAACTCCGGCTTTTTTGAGAGAATCCGCCACCTGATTATAAATGCCGTTTTTTAAAATACTTCCCATGCCGTAAACCAGCAGTGCTTTGCGTCCAAAACGGGAAACTTCTTTGCCTATTTTTGGAATCTGGCCTTTGCCGAAGATGATTTTTGTCGGATTTTCAAAAACGAAATTCTGCATGGCTCACCTCTTTTATAAATTGGTTATGAAATTATTTTAGGATATTGAATACTTCCGGATTGTCGTTTATCACTCAAATGGGATCATGTAAAACATTTTTTTGTTTATGAAGGTGAATTTTATAATAAAATAAATTACCTGAATGCCATCAAAAGAATTTTTATCTTGAAAATGATCAAAAATTTGGTATTTTAAATAGCGTCGGTACCTAACATTATATTTTTTGCGAGGGGAATATGATAAAAAAAACAATTTTATCCATTCTTATCATACTCTGTATGATATCTTTTTTTTGGTTGGTGATAGATATTAATAGAGAACCGGTAAAGGAACAACCCAAAGTAACATTACCTATAAAGCCAAAACCATTACCGGAAACGAAATATGTCATACCGGAATATCCGCCAGTTTCGGATGAGATGATGGAAGATCAATTGCCAGTCTCAAAAGATCTGAAGAAAGAAAAATTAGCTGTTCCAGGGGATATCAAAAAAGAAGCGTTGCCGGTTGTAAAAACTGTCAAGAAAGAGGAGGGTCCCGCACCTCCGGATATCAAGGAAGAAGCGCCTGTTTCGAAGGAAATCAAAAAAGAAAAAATGCCGGTTACAGAAAAGAGTCAAAAGGAGATATCCAGGCTAAAAGAAAAATGTGAAAAACAGAGCAAGAAGATATTCAGTAAGCAATATAATGACGGTACGATAGAAAACAGCAAAGGTACTTTCTTATATAAATATAAAAATCATTATAATAAAAAACTGAATAAATGCTTTATGGTCATTACGGAAGATGGCGTTTTGGAACGATACAAGAAATTACTGGATGTTGACGAAAACAACAGTTACGGCAGTGTCCGGATAAATAATGAACAAGAAAATCTGGGTTGTTATCTTCTGGAAAAGAAATGTAAATCTGAAGAAGAATGGGATTTAATTGTTAAACCTTACATGGAGCAATAACGGTAAGTTTGATTGGTGTTAAAAATATTTTTTATCACATCCGATCGGTAAAAGGTTTCGAAAAAACTTGTAAAGTATAGACATCAGGCAAAAGGGGATTTATGCTTAATATTGATGAGGCAGGTTTGATCGGGAAAGGGGCGCATAGAGCATGTTACAAACACCCCGAAAATAAAAGTCTTTGTGTAAAAATAATGATCAACGGAAGTCATTGCTCTGTAGAAATCAAACGTGAAAAAAAATATTATCAACATCTCGAAAGACGGGGCGTTTCCTGGGAGATGATCCCCCGCTATTATGGAGATGTTGAAACGAATTTGGGCAAGGGTTCCCTGTTTGATTTGGTTACGGATAAGGATGGCGTAGCGTCAAAAAGCCTTGAATATTACTTGTCCTCAAACAGTGAAACGGAAAAATACAGGGACAGCCTTTTCAAATCCTTGTCTTTACTGAAAGAGTATTTATTAAAAAACAGAATCATAACGATGGATATAAAACCTTATAATATTCTGTGTCAAAAGACAGAATCAGGCATTTCCCGTTCGTTCATTGTTGATAATATATACAGCTCAGAGTTTATTCCAGTCAGTACCTACATCAGTTATTTTGCGAGGGGAAAAATGCTCAGGAAATGGCAACGCCTTGAGGAGAGTCTTATAAATATCTATAAAGAAAACAAAACGCTGCAGCAGATGCTGAAGATTTCAAAAACCGGCTGATGATTTTTTCTCATCTCATTGAATGTTTATATTACAGATACGCTCCCATGGTCAGCGCGCTGATATCCAGACTGAAGCCCATCTTGGTGTGAATCATTTCTCTGGCGCTGATTTTGAAAGGATGAAGAACCAAAGAAGCATCTTCCAGAGTAAACGTGAGTGCGGAAATTAAATCCGCAATGTTTTTTCTATCGGGATTGATATTGTTCGGAATGACGAGAGAACTTTTCAGACTGATCCCCAACATTTCCTTAGTGATTTCTCTTGTGCTGATTTTAAACGGAAGAGGATCTAAAGGTAAATCTTCCAGGGTAAAACTGGAGGAGGGTTCTGCATTGACAATGTTTGTTTTATTGCCCATGAGACTGCTCAACGTAACGGGAAAACTCTCCAGCGCTTCATTTAAGGGAAGCGTTACCGGATAAATGTTTTTTGCGGGGAAATCAGCGATTAAATCCTTCGGCGGTGGTGTTACGGTCAATTGTTTGCACAAGCGCAGAAACAAAGCGGGATTAAGTTTAAACGCCGGAGCCCAGAAATATAAAGGCGTTTTTTGCCAAATAGCAGAAGGAGCTTTGGGCAGGTTGGCTACCTTAATCAAATCGGCATATGTTTCCAGTTGCATGCCCTCGACTTTGACTTTGAGTTGCCAGAAGGGGATGTAATGGATGTTTTCTCCTTCGCCCCTCCACATGGATAATTTTACTTTGGTAAAATTTTTATGTGATGGATCCCAGGCACAGTGGCAGTTGTCACAGAAGAGGATTAAAGCATTTTTTTCTCCGGGTAGATCCGCACCGCAATCAGGACAAAGGAGGGGAAGAAAGTCCACGTGCCATTTCTCATCCGGCGCGGCCATGAAAGCCTCCTCCAACTCCGTTTCTTTTGCCTGAACATCGAGAGGCTTTTTTAAAACCGCATCATAAATCCGGCCATTGGAGCAGTATACGGGAGTGTAAATAACGCTTGCTGTTTCTCCGATGAATACTTCCCGCAAAGCGCAGGCCTGCGTTTTATAATTTTTCAGTATATTTTCTTTTGTTTTGTGGGAAGAAACTATGAATTTTCCCACGTTGTCGGCATTTCCCACAAAATTTAATTTCATTGCCTGCGGCCGAAGACCTAATGAATGCGGAAGCTGAAGCGAATCAAATGAAAGAAAATTGGCGTCAAAATATTTATAGGATATATCATTCGCTTTGATAACATAAGACAACCCCTTAAGACGCCAGTAAGGAATAAAGTAAACCGTTTCAGAAATGCCTTTAGCGGGTGGAATATAAAAACGAAAGTGGTCGTTGGTTGCCAGATAAACCCGCGTACGGCAGAATTTGCACGAAAGAATACGATCTGCTTCGTCGAGGATGATCGGCGCGCCGCATTGAGGACATTGCTGTTCAATCTGAAAGTTAGAGTCGTTCACCGCACTGATTACAATAAATGGAATCCGGTAGATTTTCCAAGCCGCACTTGGAGCATTGCTTGACCGATGGCTTTACGGTTACCGCCGTCCCGCAGTTGACGCAGAAATTAGCGTTGACGGGTAAATTTCTTCCGCAATGCGCGCACTTGTTCACAATGAGCATCTGATGTCCGCAAGCCGGGCAAAAGTGTGCGTCTTTAGGAACGATTTGTTTGCAATCCGGGCAGGTGTAAGCTTCCGCGGCAGTGGTTGGAGAAGAAGCGCCTTTGAAAGCTTCCATGAGCATACCGGGCATCATAAAGCCCATGCCCATTCCCAATCCTGCTCCTGCTTCCGATTGCGTTGTCGCTGCAGATTCCACGGCCATTGCCATTTTCATTTTCAGGAGCTTATTGAGATCGTCAAAAACCCCCAGCCGGCTCTTATCATCAATGGCTTTCTGCACTTCCGGCGGCGGGGTGATGGAATTAATGTAGAGTTCGGTAAGCCCCAATCCGAATCTGCTTAAATCATTCTGGAGCGTCACTTTAAGTCCTTCGGAAAATTCGTTATATCTGCCGGGCAGATTGAAAATGGTATCAACGTTGCCGCCCATGTAATCATTGAAGCGTGAAACAATGACCCGGTTCAGATATTCTTCTATTTCTTCCGTGCTGAAAATTCCCTGTGTGCCGACCAGTGAATTAATCAGCAAAAGCGGCTGAACAACGCGGATATTGAATACGCCGAAGGCGCGCAGGCGAATCAGCCCCAGTTCCTTGTCGCGGAAAGCGACCGGATCACGCGTGCCCCATTTCAGATTGGGAAAAATTTTCATGTTGATGAAATAAACTTCCGCGCGCAGGGGGCTGGTCATGCCCCACGGTATGGCAATAACTTTGGTCAGCAGAGGAATGTTGGCGGTTTTCAGGGTATGGCGTCCCGGTCCGAAGGCGTCATAGGCTTTGCCGTTATAGAAAAAGACGGCGGCCTGACTTTCTCTTACCGTCAGCTGTGCGCCGAATTTTATTTCACCGGAGCCTCTTTCGGGAATTCTATGTACAATTTCTTTCCCCGATTCATCAAACCATTCGATAACTTCCAAGAAAATGACATTGTTTGTTCCCATATTCATCCGCTCCTTAAAAGAATGTTGATTTATGAAATCATATCTTTGCTGACACCTGAAAATAATAAGTGAGGGGCAGGTAATAGTCAAGCACAAATGAAGGATTAAATTTGATTTTTTACGCCGGATATTATACACAATCCGTCATGAAAAAGGCTGATACCACCCATCAAAATATTTACAAAGGTATGGCGCTGATTGCCGACCCGATCCATCAGTATATTCTCTTCACCGTGCCGGAAGACAAGTCCACAAAAGAAAAAACCGAACAAAATATAATCGATTCCGCGTGGATGCAGCGATTGCGCAGAATTTACCAGTTGCAGAGCGCGCGCTGGGTTTATCCGGCGGCGGAGCATTCGCGCTTTCAGCATTCCCTGGGGACGATGCATATGGCTGGCGAATTCGCCAAAAGCATCTATCCCAGCCTGGCGGGTGTCTGTCCCGATCTGCCTTCACCGAATTACGTCGAGGAACTTCTGCGCCTCGCGGGCCTTCTGCACGATGTCGGGCACGGCCCCTACGGCCACTTCTTTGATGATAATTATTTGAGCCGCTGGGGTCTGACGCACGAAGTCGTCGGGCAAAACATCATCGTGGAAAAACTGGGCGGCGAGATTGCCCGTATCCGGCGCAGTCCCTCCGGCGCGTTCGCCCGCGGCGAAGTCATGGACGCGAAAAGAGTTGCTTTTCTGATTAAAATGCCCGAAACGGAAGAATCCGGAAGACAGCCGCGCTGGCTGCAGATGCTCAGGCAGTTGTTTTCCGGCGTTTACACGGTGGACAATCTTGATTATGTCCAGCGCGACGCTTACATGACCGGTTTTTCGCTGGACATGGTGGATATTCCCCGCCTGCGCTATTACACGTTTTTTACGAAAGAAGGCCTGACGCTTCACCAGTCGGGAATTTCCGCGCTGGGGCGTTTTCTAAACGCCAGATTGAATTTATACACGAATGTTTATTTTCACCGCACCACACGCGGCCTGGATCTGCATCTGCAGGAATTTTTCCGGGACTCCATGAATCTGATTTTATCCGGTAATCCCCTCGAGAATCTTGATGGTTATTTGAAATGCGACGAATGGATGCTGTTCAATCATGTTCAGAACTGGCAGCACTCCAGGGATAAAAAGAAAATGAAGCTGGCCGCCGAATGGAAAAAACTCCATGACCGGGAAGTCAAATGGAAAATGTCTTTTGTGGCGGAAATTTCTCTGGATCAGATTCATCGCGGCGTCGGGTTCTCGCGGGCGGCTGATTACGAAGCGAAAATAAGAGAACGTCTGCCCGCAAAACTCAAGAAACTTCCCTTCAAGGTTGATCTGGCCACTCAGGATCCGAGGCCGCTCAATCCCATTACCGAGCGGGAAAAGAGAATAAATATTTTCAACCCGGTCACGGAAAAAACATCTCCGGAGCCGCTCCTGGAAATTTACCGTTTCATCCCCGCGCGCGTCATGCATTTCAGGGTATTTGCGCTTAATCATGAGCATGATGCAGAATTATCCTCCGCCGCGGAAAAAGTTTTGGGAAGTTCCGAAAAATCCATACCGACGAATATTTAATATGGTTGAAAATTCCGAAACAACAGATTTGACGCTATTTGTCCGCACAACGGCGGAAGAAAGCACGCCCTGGAACCGTCAGCGTATTGTTGACGCCCTCATTCGGGAAGCCGATATTGATTATCCGCTGGCCGAAGAAATATCGCGGGAAGTGGAAAAGCAGATTGTCGCCGCCGGAATCGGCGTGACCACTACCGCGCTGGTTCGCGAAATGGTCAATGTGCGGCTGATTGAGAGAGGGCTGGAAAAGGAACGCCGCCTGCACGGACGCCTGGGATTCCCGCTTTACGATGTCCGGCAGTTGATTCTGCATCCCAACAAGCAGGACGCCAATATTCCCCATTCCCCCGAAGGCACCAATCTGATTTTCGCCGA
>DJVN01000194.1:18163-18389 GCA_002441205.1 Syntrophaceae bacterium UBA6255
TGCAGGGACACTTTGCCGGCACCATCGGCTGGGACGCCGTCAATATCTCCTTCGCGCCCTACCTGAGTGCCATGACGGACAAGGAAGTCAGGCAGTTCGCCCAGATGCTTGTTTACGAATTTTCACAGCTTGCCGCCACGCGCGGCGGACAGGCGCTCTACACCGATATTCACCTTTATTATGAAATGCCTTCGACCTGGGCGAACCTTCCCGCCATCGGGGCGGA
>DJVN01000099.1 GCA_002441205.1 Syntrophaceae bacterium UBA6255
CCGCTTCCATATCTCGAAATCTGTCGCCCACAAAATAGGATTTCTTTAAATCAATATTCAACTCCTCCGCGGCCTGCAGCAACATGCCCGGAGCCGGTTTGCGACAGTCGCAAATCCGTCGGTAAGGGTCCATGCCGTCCGTCGGATGATGCGGACAAAAATAGAATTTATCGATATATGCGCTCTCTTGACGTAACATTTTTTGCAGACAGTCATTCGTTCCCCTCACGAATTCTTCCGTGAACAATCCTTTGGCGACACCGGCCTGATTGGAAATAACAACGGCTTTCATTCCGCTGGCGTTGATCAGCCGGATGGCTTCATAAGCACCGGGAATAACTTTCAGCTTATCCAGACTGTCCAGATAGCCTACGTCTTCATTGATCACCCCATCCCTGTCCAGAAAAACCGCTGAATTTTTTTTCATGGATGCTCATCCCGGCTGATTTGAAATAAATTTTTTGCTACGTTGAAAACATCATCAACAGAAATTTCTTTCATGCAACGGAAATCCGTCGGACATGTTTTTTTCAGGCAGGGGCTACAGGATATTTCCTTACGGACGACGACAGACGTCTTGCCGACGGGGGATGTGGTCACGGGGTTGGTTGAACCGAAAATCGCGACCGTGGGAATACCCAGCGCGCCTGCTACATGCATCAAGCCGGAATCATTGCTGATCAAAAGGCGACACTGTGAGATGAGATAAATCGCTTCCCGTAAATTTGTCTTGCCAGCCAGATTTATTAACTCCGCCCGCGCTTTTTCCTGTACTTCCCGTGCCGTTTCTCTATCTGCCTTGCCGCCCAGAATAATGCCTTGCGTGCCAAACCGTCCGGCGATTTTATCGGCAACCTTTGCAAATCTATCCGGAAACCATCTTTTGGCGGCTCCGTAAGTTGCTCCCGGGGCGATCCCGATTACGTCTTTCTTCGATTCAGGCAGATATTTATTTAAGACATCTCTCGCATCGGAGAGATTTATTTTTGCTCTCAGATTCATTTCACGATGAACAGCAACACAACCCAGCGCCTTGACCATTTCCAGATAGTAATCAACCTGATGAACCATTTTTATTGCTTTGGTTCTCCGCACGCGATGGGTCAGCAGAAGGCCACGACCGTCGGAATCGTAACCGGCGCGGCGAGGTATTCCAGCCGCCAGCGCGATGATGGCCGCTTCGATAGCGTTTTGCAGAAGAAAGGCCAAATCAAATTTTTCCTTCTTAAGGTTCCGGGCAAGGCGCAAAACCCCCGTGGGCGTATCAAATTTATTCTCATAAATGATCACTTCGTCCACGTCGGAAAAAAGTCTGTAAACGTCAGCCACCAGCGGTTTTACCAGAATGGCTGTATGCGCTTTCGGATAGGTCGCGCGAATTGATGCCACCGCCGGCAAAGTCAATATGGCATCGCCGATCCAGTTGGTGCCGCGAATCAAAATTTTATTTATATCCTTTTGGGGTAGTTTATTTACGAGTCCAAGCTCCAATGAATTTTCCTTTAATGTTTTTTTACCATTTTTAATTTTTCCAAGATAAAATATTCAAATGATTGCGTGGATGGCTTTACGTCCATTCTCACGCGTAAAATAAAAATCATTTTTAAAAAACCGGAATACTTCCGGAGGCGCACGGCATCCTTCTCGGTGGTGATCAGGTAAGCAGCCCCACTTTTAAGAAAACCGGTCTTTATTTTTTCAATGTCTTTTTCGCGGTAACTATGATGATCCGGAAAAATGTCCAGGGAGATTAATTCTACTCCCGATGTCAGCAGAGTTTTTTCAAACGAAGCCGGATTGGCTATTCCGCAAAACGCATAAACCTTCTTCCCTTTCAATTCGGAAATCGGCTGTCGAATACTTTCATCTCCGTTGATGGTCTCGACCGGCGTGTGAATGCTGCTGAAAACCGGAATTTTACAAGCCTTAATCATTTCCTCCATTTTTGTTTCCAGCATCACATTTTCATTGGCACGTGTGAGGAGAATAGCACTGGCGCGCTTGATTCCTTCTAACGATTCACGCAATTTCCCTCGCGGTAGCACATGATAATTCCCCTTCAGGCCATTGCTGTCCCACAGGACCAGATTGATATCTCTGAATATCTGCCGGTGCTGCATCGCATCATCACAAACAAGAATATTTGCGCCGAATTCGTCTATGGCCACCTTTCCCGTAATTTTTCTTTTCGCGCCGGTAATGACAGGAATATCTTTGAGGGCATTGGCCATTAAGAATGGTTCATCACCCGCGGTTTCGCTGTCAAGCAATATGCGGTCGCCGTCCGATACGATATTCACGGGATTTTTACTACGGCCGCCATAACCCCGGCTGATCACCGCTGGCCGAAAACCGTTTTTCTTCAGCATCTCGGCCAACATGATGACGCAGGGAGTTTTGCCGGTGCCGCCAACGGTGATATTGCCGACACTGATCACCGGGCAGGGTAGTTTGATCTCTCTGAATATTTTATAATCAAAAAGCCGGTTACGAAGCGTGACAACGCCAAGATAGAAAAAAGACAGAATGTGCGCGATGATTTTTAAGGGGATATTTCCGTCATCATCCCAGATCCTTTGCCAGTTGACCATTTTTCTCGTCACTTCCTTCATCTTTAAACTGCAAATTATACAAACGGAAATATTCGCCCTGTTTCTTCATCAGCGTTTCATGATCGCCCTGTTCAACAACCTCTCCGTTAACTAATACAATAATTCTATCGGCGTTACGAACCGTGGAAAGTCGGTGCGCGATCACCAGCGTCGTGCGGCCTTTCATGAGATTGTTTAACGCTTCCTGGACTTCCAATTCCGCTTCCGTATCCAAAGAGGAGGTCGCTTCATCGAGAATTAAAATAGGAGCATTTTTCAATAGGGCTCGTGCGATGGAAAGACGCTGTTTTTCACCTCCGGAAATTTTAGTGCCCAGTTCTCCTATATTGGTGTCATAGCCATTAAGCATTTTCATGATGAAATCATGGGCATTAGCCGCTTTCGCGGCGTTGACGATATCCGATTCGCTTTTTTCAAAACTTCCGTAGGCGATATTATTTCGTACGGTATCATTAAAAAGGATTGTTTGCTGCGTCACTATCGCAATCTGCCTGCGCAGCGATTGCAGAGAAACGTCTCTGATGTCCTGGTCGTCCATCAGAATTCGGCCTTCGCTGACATCATAGAATCGCGGGATCAGATTGACCAGCGAAGTTTTTCCTCCTCCGCTCATGCCTACAAAGGCAACAACCTCGCCCGATTTTATCGAAAGCCGAATGTTTTTTAACACCGCTGTTTTTTCATAACGGAACGTGACATTTTCAATATCAATGCCTTGTTGGATGGGTAAAAGCTCCTTTGCGTCAGGCTTATCTTCAATATCCGGAGCAAGATCAATAATGCTGAAAACCCTTTCCGCCCCGGCAATACCCTGATTAATGGTATTATTGACATTGGTCAGCCTCTTAATCGGCTCGTAAAGCATCAGTACTGCGGTTAAAAAAGAAAAAAATGTACCGGGAGTTGATTTGCCTTCTAAAACATTGTAGCCGCCATAAAAGATTACGGCCGCAATACCCACGCCGCCCAAAAATTCCATCAGCGGATGAGAAAGAGCTTTGACGGTTGCCGTCTTCATGCTTAATTTAAAAAAACGTTCATTTTCACCGGCAAATCTTTTGTTTTCATACGGTTCCATGTTAAACGCTTTTACAATGCGGGTTCCGGAAATTGTTTCCTGCAAAAGAGAACTTAGCCTGGCCATTGTTACTTGCGTTGATGTGGTCACTTTGCGAATCTTCTTTCCGAACTGGGAAATAGGATAAATGGTAAGTGGAAAAATAATCATGGCAATGAAGGCCAGTTTCCAATCCGTGTAAAAAACAACACAGATCAGAGCAACAATCGTAAAAGAATCCTTGACCATACTGGTCACGACATCCGACACTGCGTTTTGAATGGATGCAACATCGTTGGTAATGCGCGACATGAGCAGTCCTGTCGGATGATGTGTAAAAAAAGACAGCGATTGCTTCTGAATTTGTTCGTATAGTCGGTTGCGCAAATCTGTAACAATGCGCAATCCTATAAAATTCATTAAAACTGTTTGAACATAAGTGCAGATTCCCTTTAACAAAAAAATCAACACAACAACAATGGGAAGCCATTTTAACGAAGCAGGATTCTTGGCCAGAAAAATATCGTCCAAAACCGGCTTGACCAGAACGGCCTGTGACGATGTTAATGCTCCGGCAGCCACCATACACACCATGGAAAAGAAAAAGCGCATATAGTAAGGACGGCCGAGATTCAAAAGACGTTTAAATATATTCATCGTTCAATGATTCCCTTTATAACATATCCAATGCCAGCTTGGCAGTTCTAATCGCGGCTCCGGGTTCGCCCAGTTTGGCGCTGATAATTTCCAATTCTTTTATCATTTCCTGTTTTGTTTCCTCACTTTTCAAAATAGCGAGAGCTTCTCCGGCAATACGCTCACCATTGGCATCGTTTTGAACCAGTTCCGGCACAATCGTTTTTCCGGCAATGATATTTGCAAGCCCGATATGCTTTACGTCGACAATTAATCTGCCCACAACATAAGAAAGCAGCGAAACTTTATAAACGATAATCATTGGCACTTTAAGCAATGCTACTTCCAGCGTCGCCGTTCCTGAGGTGACTAATGCAAAATCCGCACAGGAAACGGCATCGTATGTTTGACCGGATATTATTTTTATTTCAATATTAAATCCGCCAATAATTTCATTAACTGTTTTTTTGTCAAGGGTATCGGCCAGTGGTAAAACAAATTGCATATCTGGAAATTCTTTTTTTAGTATTTCAGCCGCCCGCAACAGCTCCGGCAGCAATTTTCTGATTTCCGCAATTCTACTTCCGGGCAAGATGCCCATGGTAAGCTTATCTTGCGCCAGATCGAATTTTTTTCTCAAGTCCTGTTTTGAAGAACCTGCTTTGACCATATCCAGCAATGGATGTCCTACATAATTTACCGCAAAACCCGCGCGGCGATAAGTCTCCACTTCAAAAGGCAGGATAACCGCCATTTGATTTACTGTTTTTTTTATTTGCTTGATTCGACCTTTACGCCATGCCCACACCTGCGGACTGATGTAGTATAAAACTTTAATTCCCCTTTTGCTGGCGGCCTTGGCCAAGGGCAAATTAAAATCAGGATAATCTATTAAAATAACCAAATCAGGACGGCGTTCATCCAGCGATTTTTTCATCATGCCCATCGTTTTTAAAATGCTTCGTAATTTTGCAATAGCCTCGGTCAGACCGACAACGGCCATTTCGGAAGCATCGGCAAGTAGTTCAACTCCTTCTTCACGCAATTTTTTTCCGCCGATACCATAAAAACTTAATGCGGGATTGATTTTCAACATCTCTCTGACGAGACTTGCTCCGTGCATGTCGCCGGAAGCCTCGCCGGCGATAATCATAATGGTTTTATTTTTGTTTGAATTTTCCATTGCCCGGATCGGATTTTTCAAAAGGTGCCGTTAATCACGTCGGCAATCAGCCTGATTTCCTCCCGGCTTAATTCCGGAAACATCGGTAGAGAAAGAACTTCCTGAGAACACTGCTCAGTTTGCGGCAGTCTTTCCGAATAATGATACAATTTCAAAAAAACGTCCTGCTGGTGCAGAGGCACAGGGTAATAAACAGCGGAAGCGATATTCTCTTTTTGAAGAGCGGAAGCCAGAAGATCACGCTTGTGCGAGCGAATGGTGAATTGATGGTAAACATGTTCGCAACCGGATGCAGCAACTGGCAAGATTACATTTTTGTTATTGATTTCCTCACAGTAGGATGCCGCGTTATGACGGCGAGCCGCATTGAACTGATCTATTTTTTTAAGTTTGATGCGAATTATCGCCGCCTGAATTTCATCCAGGCGGCTGTTGTAACCTACTTCCTGATGATAGTAGCGTTTGGAACTGCCGTGATTGCGTAACATTTTTATTTGTCCTGCAATATCTTTGCTTCTCGTGATCACCATACCACCGTCACCATAACCGGCTAAATTTTTACTGGGGAAAAAACTAAAACAGCCGGCATCTCCTATTGAACCAACCTTTTTCCCTTTATAAGTAGCTCCGAATGCCTGTGCGCAATCCTCAATGACTTTCAGATTATGCTTCCGGGCTATTTCCATGAGGGGATCCATGTCAGCCGGATGACCGAATAAATGCACCGGAATAATTGCCTTCGTTTTAGGCGTTATTCTGGCGGCTATCTGACTGCAATCGATATTGTAAGTATCGGGACAAATATCGACAAAAACAGGCTTGGCTTTTAAAAGGGCAATTACTTCCGCCGTAGCGATAAAAGTAAAAGGTGTTGTAATGACCTCATCTCCGTCCTGTATTCCACAGGCACGCAGAGCCAGCAGCAAAGCGTCCGTGCCATTGGCAACGCCGATGGCATAGGACAAACCATGATAGGCGGCAACTTCTTCTTCCAAGGCACTGACGTTAGGACCAAGAATGAAACGGGTTTCTTCCAGAACGTCACTGATTGCAGCGTCAATTTCCTTTTTCAGATCATGATACTGTCTTTTTAAATCAACCATGGGAATCATTTTAACATGTCCTCAGCTATTTTTATTTTTCTTAATATCTCAACGGCCAATGCCAGAGATTTACGCGCATCTTCACCGGACACAACCGGCTGGGATCGATGAATAACAGCTTCAATAAAGGAACGAATTTCCTCTTCGAGGGGATCATGACTGCCCACTTCAATATTATTTTGAACTATTTGCTGGCCAGCCTCATTTTTTATTTTACTCAACGATAAAATTTCCCTTTTCTGACAATCAACAGAATGATATCCCTCGGGGCTGAAAAAACGCATTTTTTGCATGGTTTTGGCGCTGATACGACTGGCGGTAATGTTGGCAGTACATCCACTGGAAAAAGAAATCCTTGTGTTGGCAATATCAATCTTATCGGAAAGAATCGGCACGCCCACTGCTTCCACAGCGGTGACGGGAGAATTTACAAATTTAACTACAATGTCCAAATCATGAATCATCAAATCCAAAATAACATCAACATCCGTACCGCGCTCAAAAAACGGGTGTAATC